>JBFWWY010000259.1:0-5547 GCA_050245935.1 Phycisphaerae bacterium
GGATGGGCCAGTCCCTGTCCGTCACAGAGCACCACGTCCGGGATCTTCTCCAGCTTGGCAAACGCCCGCAACAGTGCGGGCGCCTCGCGAAAACTGAGCAGACCGGGAACGTATGGAAATTTCAGCGGCGCGACGACGACATGCGACTCGAGCAGGCTGCGCGTGGGGAGATGCCAGACCAGCGCTGCCGCGATCACGTAACGACCATCCGGAGAGAACGCGGCGTCCGCACCGCCGATCCATTGGACTTTTCGCGATAGCGGCGTCTGGCAAATATCAGTCGCGAGTCGTTTTTGCAGCGCAACGGCAGCACGGGGCGAATTCGGCCAACGATGCAGGGGGGCGATGTCCATCAATCCACGAGCGTTTGGGCACAGACTTCCTGGATAATCTCCGCGGCCCGCGTGACGGCTTCCCGGCTGACGTCTAGGTGCGTCACGGCGCGGGCAGAACTCGGGCCGAATTGGAGCAGCCGCACGCCGATTTTGTCGAGCATCGCGACAAATGTTGCGACGCTGCCATACCGCTCATCAATTTCGAACACGACAATATTCGTTTCCACGGTCTTGGGATCGATCCGCAGGCCCGGCACTTCGGCAATCTTCTCGGCCAGCAATCGCGCATTCCGGTGATCTTCCACAAGGCGTTCAACATTGTGATCCAACGCGAAGATGGCGGCGGCGGCCAGCAAACCCGATTGTCGCATCGCGCCGCCGAACATCTTGCGGAAGCGATGACAACGCTCGATGAACGGCGCGTCCCCGGCGACGACGGAACCCACCGGGGCACCGAGGCCTTTGGAAAAGCACATGGAAACGGAGTGCACATGTCGGGTGAACTCTTCCGGTTTGTAGCCCCGCGCAATGCACGCGTTCAGGAACCGGGCGCCGTCCAGATGGACATGCAGATCATTCTGGTTTGCGACGTTGCGGATATCGGTCGCCGCATCGATCGGCCACGCGCTGCCGCCGCCGACATTATTGGAATTTTCGATCACAACCATACGCGATCGCGGATAATGAGACGCGCGGGGACGCAGTGCTGCCTCCACCGCTCGACCGTTGAACACACCGCTTTCGTGGTCGACGAACCGCATGCTGACGCCGGCGAGTGCGGCGGGTGCGGCCGTCTCGTAATTGAAGCAGTGGGTGCCCGTCGTGCAAATGATTTCGTCCCCATGCTCCGCCGCGCTGCGGATGGCGAGGGCATTTGCCATGGTGCCGGACGGCACAAACACCGCAGCCTCTTTGCCCAGGAGTGTCGCCGCCCGCTCCTGCAGTGCAATGACAGTTGGATCATCGCCGAGGACATCGTCGCCAAGAGGGGCGGCGATCATCGCCTGCAGCATCTCCGGCGAGGGTTTCGTAATGGTATCGCTCCGCAGATCCGCGACGATTTCACTCATGATTCTTCTCGCCCTTCAAGTGGAAAACGTCCGAGCGTTGCGGCCCGGACGTTTCAGATCATACCGTGCTCATGGCGCCCCAGGGGTCAGCGAATGCGACCATACGTTTGTCGCCACTGATCGGCGTCGGCTTTTACTTTGTCGGTAATCATCTGCAGTTCTTTATCACGCTGAATCTCGCGGATTCGTTCCCACCATTTCTCATTGCGAACGGGTTTAATATTGAAAACATCCGTCAGTGCCTTGTATGCCGGGTAGCGTTCTTCTTCCTTTTCAGAACGAAGTTTCGGCAGCAGCACCTGTTCCGCCATATCCGGCGTGATGGTGCCGAGCGCCATTTGTGCTTCCCGATCACCGGCAACAGCCATTTCGAAAAGGTGGTTTGTCGACTTCGTGGTGGAAATCCGCGCGAGCGTCTCCAGAATCGACTTGCGCATACGCTTGTTGTCGCCATGCGTCTCGAGCAATTTGATGACATCGTCATCCGCTTGCTCGACGATGAACTCGCCGATCACAGTCAGCGCTTTGTTGATATTGGCATCCGTGGGTGACTCACTCTCGAAAAGCGGCTTGATCTGTGCTTCATAGATGGAGGCGCCGTAGGTGCGATAAGCGGTCGTGAGGGAACGGATCAGCGATGCGCTGCTGGCCATGGTCATCGGATCGATCAGCGCGATCTTGGTATGCCCTTCAGGATTCTCCAGTGCTCCCGGCGGCAATGCGGCCAGGTACATGCCGTACTGTGTGGGGAGTCCGAGAACGTCCAACACCGGGCGGCTCTGGCTGGTTTGGGGCAAGCGCAGGGGGACAAAGCGGGCGTTTACGATCGCAATCACGGTCGGATCGCGCAAAGCACGCTGCTGCTGACGATCCAAATCCGAACTGCGACTTTCGCTGTCACCCGGAACATAGACAAGCAGCGGGCGCAACGTCGCTTTCGCGTTTGCCGTCGCGGCCGAAACCTGATTTTCCCACTGAATCGGCTGGACGCTGTTTTGTGCGAACAGGCTCGCAGCAAACATGCCTGTTATGCATAGGAGGCTTAGGGAGCGTGTTTTCATAGGGGATCTCCTTCGTTCACGCGCAGAGGACAATAAGAAAAGCTTCGCGTGATTATAGACGCAATCGCTTCGGATCGAGTTCCGCGAGAATAAATTGGAGATAAATGCCGAAGGTGGGAATCGAACCCACACTCCCTTGCGGGAACGGGATTTTGAATCCCGCGCGTCTGCCAATTCCGCCACTTCGGCAAGTGGTGAGAACGCCCGCGAAAGATTCGCGGGCGAGTTCAGTAAACTAGCAAAATTGCCGGGTATGGCAAGGGTCGGTCGCGAAATCCAGACGGATCCCGCAGCACCTGTGCGTCACGAGCGTCGCACCGGGTGCCCTGCAAAGACCCACGAACTGTCGCTTGCCGGACGACGACGCTACGGAATGACGAGCGTCGACCCGATCAGCAACTGATCAGGATGATGAATCTTGTCACGATTGGCGTTGTAAATATCACGCCAGCGGGACATGTCGCCGCCGTACATCTTTCTTGCGATGACGTACAGCGAGTCACCTTTCTGCACTGTGTACGAAGTGCCGCCGTAACTTGGCGATGAAGCGGCATAGCCCGGATCCGACGCCGCATAAGCACTGCCGTTCTCCGTCGTCACAGACGAAGCGTAGTACGGCTCCTGCGCGGCATAGGGATCGGCGGGTGCACCGGACTGCGGCTGCGCGTAGTATCCGCCCTGGGTCGTGCCTGAGTTCTGATAGTAGTTCGGTTGAGTGGTGTTGTACGCAGCAGACTGGTTGTACATACCGCTGTCGGTGTTCGCCATTGTGCTGTCTTTTTTGTTCGCTCTACCGTCGTGGAGGGCCACCGCCATGCCCGTCGTCTTGACAAGCATACGTGTCATCGCGCGTTCTCCTTATGTAGGGTCTCCATACCCGTAAATACTCCCAGAGATCACAATCGAAGATGGCGCGGTTGTAAAGACGCACCGTGCCAAATTTGTGAAAATAGCGCGAGATCAATCCCGCGCGGAGGGGAGCTCGCTGTCAAACTGGATCGACCCGTTGCCGGAGATGTTGATCGTGACTGCACCCGCTTCACTGGTCAGCCGGACCGGCGTGCCGTCGCCGAAGAGCTGTTGGCAGAGCGGACGGAGCTTGTCCTGTGCCCGGCGAGTCGACGCGACGACCAACTCAGGTTGTACAGCGGAATAGAATTCTGCGGTGACCCGCGGCAGCACTGCGCCGTGATGGGGCGCAACGAGTACATCACTTTGCAGGTCGATCGCGCCGGCCCCATGAGCCGCGAGCAGCGCGGACATGGCCTGCGATTCAATATCGCCGGGAATAAGAATGCTCCGTCCATTCGCATAGACGCGAAGCACCAATGACCGGTCGTTTGCATCCAGCACCATCGTCGATTTGGGCGGCCACAGGATTTCCACGTGCGCGTCGCTCATCGAAAATTGATCGCCGGCCGACAGCGGCGACGGTTTTGGAACCGGCGGCAGTTTGTCGGGCAAATCCAGGTACGAATCGTTTTGCGCCGCTTCGAAAAACCACGGATTCACAAACTTTGCGGCGTCCGGATTATGGTGGAGGATGCGTGGAACGCCGGAGTAATGGTCGAGATTGGCATGCGAGATCGCGTCGGCTTTGAGTGCCTTTGCCCGCATCGTGCGCATCGCGCCAAGGACGGATTCCCCGACATCGGTATTGGACAGTGTGCCGGCATCCACCACCCAGGCGTTCGAGGCGTTGTCCACGAGAAGATTCGCCGATCCGTTTCCAACATCGAGAACGACCAGTGAAAATGTGTCGTCTCGCGCCCGCGCGAGCCGCGGTCCGGACCACCAGGCCCACCATAAAGCAGTCAGGACGAACAGAAACAAACCGGCAGTCAGGCGGCGGCGGTTGCGTCGAACGCGTGAAATCGTCGGTGCCGGATCGTTCTCGGAATTCGGCCTCTTGCTCTGTTGCATCCATCGGAAAGCTGCAAAGGCCAGCACGTATGTGAGCACGACCAACCACCACGGAGGTTGAGGAACCTGAATCTGCGTGCCGGGAAGCGCGGCGAAACTGTTGACGAGCCGCAACGTCAGATCGGTCAGCCCAGACAACACGGAACGCATCAGATCAATCGAGAAAGGGAGCAACGCGCCGAGAACCATCGTCGCAAAACTCCAGCAAATGAGAACCGCGATCAAAGGAGACAAGAAGACTGTTCCCAGAATCCCCCACAGCGAGAACACACCAAAATGGTGCGCGACCAGCGGCCATGCGGTGAGCCAGGCAAGCAAGCAGATCAGCACGAGATCAGCCCCGCGACGCCAGACCCGCATCGAAGCAATTGCGAAAAGGTGCGCCGAATCGCGGAGTGGCGGAATCCACGCGCGGCGCAGCCGTGGAAAAACGGTGATCAGCATCGCTACTTGCAGAAACGACAATTGAAAACCGGCGCGAAACAGTTCGAATGGGTTGATCAGCAGGATTAGAAAGCCCGCGAGACAAAGCCAGTTGAGCGGACTGAATGTGCGACGCAGCGCCGCCGCAAATCCGAAGCACGAAGCCATGATGGCAGCACGAAGAATGGGGGCGTGGGCTTCCGCGACGAGCGCGTAGAGTATGACGACGATCGTTATGCCGGCCGCCACGATCGGTGTCGACGCGCGAAGGAGTCGCAGCAGCCACCACACCGCCGCGATCAAAATGCCGACGTGAAAACCGCTGACCGCGAGAAAATGCGCCCCGCCGGCGCGGGTGAATGCCTCATCGACGCTTTTTGCGGTTTTCGTCCGCTGCCCGAGCACGATGGTGTCGAGCAGCGAACCTGATTCGTCCGTCAATTTTGCCGCGTACCGATCATGCAGCAGCCCCGACGCCATCGCGCGCAGCTTTGCCCGGAATCGAGAGAAGCGCGAAAGTTGGACGCGGCTGCATACGCGCGCGTACTGCGGACCCTCCAACGAGAGGCCGGCGTGCACGCCCTGCAGTCGTGACTGCCGCGCCCAGTCGGTCTCGCCGGGATTGCGACGGCCGCGCAATTCATACAGGCGACCCGTCAGTTCAACGAGGTCGCCGACTTGAAAGTCTGAATGTGCGCCCGTGATTCGCACGCGGAGCGTCGCGTTGAATTTCTG
>JBFWWY010000260.1:0-5529 GCA_050245935.1 Phycisphaerae bacterium
TGAGTCGGCATCTTCTTCCAACGCGGGAATGAGCGTCAGGGTCACCGCTTCTCCCGCCATCAGTTTTTCAAGCTGATCGCTGAGCCGTTCAATTTCGTCCTGTTCCAGCGGCGGGCGGACGACATTGAAAGTCTGGGCGTTCTTCGGTTCGACAAACTGCCATGTTTCCGCATCACCGTCCTGCGCGGAATCGACAAAGCGAATGACCTTCTGCCTCCACAACAGAAGCGCAAGCACGAAGCGAAACTGCCGCTTCTGCAGATCTTCCGTGTCTTCGAGTGTGACGAAAAATCCGAAAATGGCCTCGCGATCAAAGCGCTGGCTTTTGCTGTCGACGGGCTCGGGTCGAACAGCGCGCCACGACCCGATCGAACCATGCGGTGCGTGCTCCAGGCAGGCGCTGCAATAATTTCGCCGATCGTACCCTTCGTCCAGTTCGTAGACGAAGGCGTGAAACTGCTCCAGCACGTCAAACGTGCGTTCACAATGTGTGCAAACAACGGCACTTCGCGGAATTTGCCATTCGGTGGCCACTGGCTGACATCTCCTTACAACGGATGAGTCGGGAGTATAGGCGAAAGCGGGCGGAATTCGCGAGTTTGCGGAAGCGCGATTCCAAGAATCGCGTTGAATTGTAAATGCAGAGCGTGCGGTCCCGCGATATTCTTGTCGTACTCGGTGAACGGCGGAAGACAAAGTCATGACCAGCATTGCAACGATCATCGCCATGTTTTTCGCAGGCTTTCTCATCATGATCGGTGCGATTGTGATCGGCAGCGCGGCAACGCGCAGGCGCGATCCGGCAACGCCTGACGAGCGTCGTGGCCGCAACTGTGCATGCGGACGACCCAACATTTCGGACGCGCGTTACTGTGCGCGCTGCGGAAAATTTTTAGGCCATCTCTAGCGCCCGCGCGCAAGTCGCGGATCGCGACCCGACCCGCACCGCAGGAAAGGATGAAAAAATGGCGGAGTATGAATATTCGAGGCCCGAGCCGCCGTGGAAAAAAGTGCTTTCGATGCAGTCCCGGCGGGTGCCGCTCATCCTGCTGGCCGTCGCCGGCGTTTTGGCACTCATCATTCTTGGCGCGGGATACTACTGGTTCGTGCAGCGCGTCGAAGTCGGGCCCGGCGAGGTGCTTGTCCTCACGCGCAAGGTGGGAAAATCGCTTCCCGATTCTGCGGGTACCGAAGTTGTTCTGTACCCGGCGCTCCTGAAATCACTTGGCGAGCCGTCCGATTCCACACGCTTTAAGGGCATTCTCTTCGAACCGCTTCCCGAGGGTCGCTACTTTTTCGACCCGATCTTCTGGAAGCGCGAGTTGTTTCCTGCGCAGATTATCGCAAAGGCAGACGGAAATGCCCTCGACGAAATCGGCGTCCTCATTCGCAAGTTCGGCAATCCGTTGCCGCCGGGCAAGATCGTCGCGACGGAGCCGGATGAGCGCGGGCCGCTCGCGGAGGTACTGAAGCCGCAGCGCTACAACATCAACCCCTATGCCTTCGAACTGAAACGCGTCAAGCCGGTGTACATCGCCGAAGGATTCGTCGGCATTCAGACGCTCTACGCCGGCGCGGATCCGGATGACTCCAACGTGTTTGTCGTTCAACCGGGAGAGCGCGGCGTGCAGCCGGACGTGCTGCCGCCGGGAATGTATTACAACAATCCGTATGTGCGTCGCATCGACGTGATTGAAACGCGCACCCAGTCGCTGGATCTGCTCGCAGACCAAGCGATATCATTTCCTTCCAACGACAGTTTTGAGATTCGCGTCGAAGCCACCATTCAATATGCAATTCGTCAGGATCGCGCCCCCTACGTCCTGACCGCGATTGGCGAACACGCTGATATCGCGGAGAAGCTCATTCTTCCTTACTTCCGCTCCCTCTCCCGCATCGAAGGGTCCAAACTGCTAGCGCATGATTTCATTTCCGGCGAGCAGCGTTCCGCGTGGCAGGAAAATGTTTTTCAAGCCGTCTCCAGTGCCTGCTACGAACAGGGAATCGAGATTCAACAGGTACTGATCAGGCGAATTGAGCCACCGCCGCAGATCGCGCGGCCGATCAGCGAGCGGCAACTTGCGGGCCAGCAAGTCAATCGTTATCGCAAAGAGATCGATCTCGCAAAATCGCAGGCGGAGTATGTCCGGCAGGAAGAGATGCAGAAACAGAATCGCGCCATCGGCGAAGCAAACCTTGCCGTCGTCACGGTGACCAAGGAATCCATGCAGGATCAGACCGTCGCGATCACCGAGGCACAAAAGCGCTTTGAGGTCGCGAAGCTGAAACTGGAAGCCGCCCGGCAGCAGGCTGCGGCGATCATCGCGCGCGGCAAAGCCACTGCTGAAGTGACGCGGCTGAAATACGAAGCCGAAGCCAAGCCGCTCAAGGAAGCGATTTCATCATTTGGCGGCGGGGAAGCGTATGCGCAATTCTTCTTTTATCAGAAGCTCGGTCCCGCGCTCAAGTCGATATTGGCGAGCACCGACGGGCCGTTTGCGGATATCTTCCGCGCCCTGTCCAAGGAAATTCGCAACGATATCCCCACTTTTACAAAACCCGCATCGCCAACCCGCGCGGTGACAGCTCCAACTGAAGCGGTGGGAGGGTAAGTCATGAAGCTGCGCATTGTTCTCGTCTCGTTGATCGGTGTTGCTTTTCTTGCCGCGGGCGCTTCCCTTGCGATCGCGTGGACTTTCTTCCGTGTCTACGTGCCGCCGGATCATTGCCTGGTCCTCGTTCGCAAGTCGGGCGCGCCGATGCCCGCCGGACAGAAGATCGCCACTGCCGGTGAAAAAGGGATTCAGGAAAACACCCTCGGCCCGGGTCGGTACTTTCTCAATCCGGTGAAGTGGGAAACCGAACTGGAGCCGCTGGTGACGATCGAGGCCGGTGATCCCAACACGTGGCAATCTCATTATGTCGCAGGCCGCGGCGATCATTTTGACGCCAAGCTTGACGGCAAATGGCCGGAAGTCGGCATCGTGACCAGCCTGGCCGGCAAAGTGTGGGATCAGGAATCGGAAGTCGTCGAAAAGGGATATCAGGGAAAATGGCGCGAGGTGCTTTCCCCGGGGACTTACCGGATCAACCCGCGCGCCTACAAAGTTGAGAAGGTACCCGCAGTCGTCGTACCCGTGGGCTATTGCGGCGTCGTGACCTCGCAACTCGGCAATATGCCGGGAGTGGAAACGGTCATGCAGTCGAGCATCGGACCTGATGGAAAAGTCGTGCAGGGCCGGCCGTCCGCGATCCAGAAACTGGCGGAACCAGGGCAGCGCGGCGTATTGCGCAACGTTTTGCCGCCGGGAATCTACTATCTCAACCCGTATGTTCATAAGGTGAAAATCGTCGAAGTGGGCTATAACCTGATTTCGCAACTGCGAACCGATCAGGAGACGGAGCACATCGAGTTCCCCTCCCAGGACGGCTTCACGGTCGAGGTGGAAGTCACCGTCGTATGGGGGCGCGACCCGCGGCACACGCCGGAATTGATCAATCGGCTCGGAGACATCGAAAAGATTCGCGACCTCGTGATCGCGCAAATCCGCTCGATCTGTCGAAACATCGGTTCCGACTACATCAGCACAGATTTTATCGAAGGCGAGAAACGCGAGCAGTACCAGCAACAGGTCACCGAAACGCTGAAGAAAGTCTGCCGCGAGCGCAATCTCGAAGTATTGATCGCGCTGATTCACAATATTGAAGTTCGCGCCGACAGTGCCAGCAAGCAGGAAGACCTCAAACTCACGATCCAAAGCGGCTTTATTGCCCGCGAACAGGATCTGCTGCGGCAGGAGCAGAGCGAAACCGCAAAAGTGCTTGCGGAACTGGAAGCTGCTGAAGCGGCAGTGCCCGTCGCGCGTGAGGAAGTAGCTTCGGACATGCGTATCCGCGTCGCGGAGTTGCAGGCCGAGGGACGCAAGAAAGCGGAGGAGATCGACGCGCAGCGCGACTTGGACGTCGCGACGATCGAGCGCGAAATCGCGGAAATTGAAGCGGAAACCGAGCGCGTCCTGGGCCGTGCGCAGGCCGAAGTCGAGCAGATGATCAATCAGGCGGAAGCCGACGGCAAGCGAATGTTCATCGACGCATTCGGCAGCGGCAGTGCGTACAACCTGTATACGTTCGCGCGCGAGTTTTCGCCGGAGTCGATTCGGCTGATTTTCGCAGGAGAAGGCACGTTCTGGACCGATCTGACAAAATTGCAGGATGCGGCGTCAATGGAACTGCTACGGAAGGCCGGCAATGTAGGCGGTGAGTAGTACAGCAAAATCAGACCCCTCGCGCCAAGCGAGGGGCACAGACGCTCGCCGGCGCGAAGACGTTGCAGCGATCCGAAAACTGATGTTTCGTATTATTTGGGATACTACCCCCTGCACCAAATGCACGTACGACCTCCGTGGCACGACCGAACGGCGCTGCCCCGAATGTGGCACGCCGTCGAACGACGCTACTCGGCCGCCGCGATCTCTTCCGGCGGCGCATCCTTCTTCTTCGGCCGAAACAGAATAAACAGCAGGATCAGCAAGCCGAACGCCGCGATCATGATGACGCCGTCGTACTTTGGTGGCGGGACAGGCAATTCAACGTCGGGAATGGCTTCCTTCCTGCCGTCCGCGAATTCCACCAGTACAGTATTCGACCCGCGCACAGCGCGCGGGTTGTTCATGATCCGCATTTCAAATTTTGCGTTTTCACCCTTGGCGATTCCCAGCGCTGGCGTCGGTGCGATCGCGACGCAATTCCCCACCTCATCGGGCACGCCGACATTGACGAGAAATGTGCAATCCTGTTCCCAGCCTTCCGGCGTCGAGAACAAATCCGCCTGATAATGCGGGAAAGTCAGTTTGACGATCGGACTGTCCGTGTGGTTTGTGATGCGCCAGTCGTAATTGCCGTCCAGATTCTTCCCGCCGACGATTTTAACGCGCGGCTGCGCGGATACTGCTGCTACGAAGCAAAACAAGAACAGCACAGCTCCCGATCGCATCGCTGGGGTGCTTTTCATTGCAAATCTCCTGCCTCAATTTATGGACGAACCCGTTTCCTTGCGAACGCGCACGACCGTAACAACATCATCTTCGAATACCGGATCAAAGAAAGCGGGATGTCGAAATTGTACGCACACGCCGCAGATCGCATGCTCATTTTCGCCGATCCAAACATAATCCACACCGAGCTCAGCCAATCTTTTCCAAGCGACTGCGGAATCCGCCGTACGAAACGCACCGCGTGCCGCGTCAACATCGCGTCGCATTTTCGCACCATCAGCGGGCGCGAACACCTGCACATGGGCATCATCGGGGTTTGCCACCGCGAATCTTCGTTCGGTCAACTGTAACAGCGGCGGTCTGTGATCGGGCTCGGGCTGTACGACGGCACGCGTGTCGAGCGCGGATTGGACGAAGTGGGCCGCCGCCCGCTCCGCATCGCTGACACTCCGCAGCGATCGAAACGCCATGAACGGCATTTCGAGCAATCCGATGGAGAGCCCGAGAATGCCGGCAGTTACGAGAATCGCGCGAA
>JBFWWY010000261.1:0-5504 GCA_050245935.1 Phycisphaerae bacterium
CGTAATAGGGCGAATCCTGCAATTCATGCGGTGGATCGAAATAGGGGTCGTCGAGAAAGACGCCGGGCTGATGGGTATGACCCACGAAACACAGCCGCGTGTCGAGACGCTCGAAATTCGCGATCACTTTCTGCGGATTGGTAAACACGTCTTCCGGAAAAATGTACTCATTGATGGGGCGGCGCGGCGAAGCGTGCACAAACAGCAAATCGTCGTCCTTGGTACGAACCGGGAGCGAGCCGAGATAATCCCACCGCTCATTGCGAAGTTGCGTGCTCGGCTCGTCTTCGAGCAACCGGCGCGTCCAGTAGCAGGCGCGCTCCGCGGGCATATTGAAGTTTGTCGGTTCGTACATCACCGCATGGTCATGATTTCCCATCAGACACAGTCGCGTGTGCCGGCGTACAAGATCCAGACACTCGCGCGGATTGGGACCATAGCCCACAACGTCGCCGAGACAGACAATCTCGGTGATGCCGCGTCGTTTGATGTCGGCAAGCACCACTTCCAACGCTTCGAGGTTGGAGTGAATATCGCTGATAATGGCAAACTGACTATTCTTCATGCGCGCTTGCTTGTATCGGTGGCAGGGCTTCTTCCGGAATTAAAGTTGGCCACTTTCCGTCGCAGCGATAACGCAATCCGCAACCCGTGCAAACCAGCAAGCCGGGAGCTGCTGTCAGCGCGGCGCGGCACTGCGGCACCGGGCAGGCCAAGAGCGCGAGCAACGACTCGTCGAGGGTACAGCTTCTGTCGTTCGGCTCGCCGGCGGGTTGGCTCATGTGTCGAGAATATCCGATCCACGTTTCTCGCGGGTTTCCAAAACGAAAATCCAATCGTCGCGCGACGCTCACATCGCTTTGAAAAGCGAATGCCGCGCGACGAAAATCGTAGGACAGGATTGCCTTTTGGGCAAATCGATTGCGGCGCCTTGGAGAACAACGCAAAGGTCGGTGAATCCTTTGGGACCGTAGACTCGTCCCGCACCGGCCCGACTCTGGTCCGGGCAACGAACAGCCCGAAACCTGCGCCCTATCGGGCCGGCCGTCTCCATTCCCGCCAGTCCGGGACGTAATACGGATCGTTGGCAAGATCAATGGTGCCGATCTGACGGTCGACATCGGTGATTCTGCCGCGCGACGCATCGAATGCTTCCCCATGTCCGTCCGCCAGGACGCTGTTCGTCCGGCCTGCATGTCTGAAGCTGTTGGTAGGACTGGAGTTCGGACGCCACACTCCGTTTTGAAACAGCATCGGCGGATCCAGGAGCGCACTGTTGGTGCCTCCATACAACGAGATCAATGTATCCCCGAAGACCAGCAATCGCGCCGGATCGCGAATCTGCTCGACTGTTCGCCAGGGTCGATGCCCAATGGCGTTTGACCAGCCCGGTGTCGTGGCGGGTGAAAGAAAATAGCCGTTGTAACCATAGGTGCTGGTGACGCTTCGGGCTTCCCCTTGCGCGCGATAAGTTCCCCATGTCTGCCGGGGACATTCAAAAACGCTTTCGTCGTGCAGCGACGCGCGCAACTGTGGCCAAAGAAACCCGCGCGACGGATCGACCCCGTCGGCACGACTCTGTCCCCACCAGTAAATCGGTTCGTCGCCGGTAGACGCGGTATAGGCCAGAGGCATTGCGCTGCCGCCGTTCTCCGTGGCATACATCTGAAACGCGAGCCCCAGTTGGCGCAGATTGCTGCGGCAGCTCACGTCCTGCGCGGATTGCCGGGCCCGCTGCAAGCCGGGCAGCATGATGCTGATCAGCACTGCAATTACAGCGATCACCACCAGCAACTCGATGAGCGAGAAAGCGGCGACCGGATTTGCGCTGAATCGGCGCTGACGAATCATGAGGTGGTCAACAACTGAATGAAGGGCCCGATATCGGAAACCGTGACGCTGCCGTTGTCATCCACGTCCGCGCTTCGCAAGTCGCACTGCGGAAACTGCGCCGCGTAAGTTGCGGGATCGGTCAGCGCGATCACAAACGGACCGATATCCGAAACCGTAATTGCTCCATCGCAATTGGTGTCACCCGCGACCAATGTTTCGAATGCGAGAACTCCGGCACTGCCTACGGAAACAAGTTTGCCGGATTGGTCGATTGCGATAGAACCGCCGATGCCATCATGAAAATCGACAACGAACGCTTTGTCGGCCGGATGAGCCGTCGCGTCAACAATGACCGCAGAAACAAAGGAGTCGAACAGGCCGCTTTCGGACGGGATGGTCGTGTAGAGTCGATCGTTTACGAGAACCGGATGGGATGTCCAGCCTCCCAATACCAGCAAACCGCTGGAATCATCATGGGTATCCCAAAGTTTGACAGCGGACGCACCAAGATCGGCAAACGCCTGCAATTTCGGGGTAGAACCGAACCCGGTCAGTCCTGCCGAGAGAAAAATGGTTCCGTCCGCCGCGATCACCGGTATCGACGCTGACCGCTCGCACGGAACCGACCAGGTCACGGCTCCGTCCGCGAGTGAAACTTTGAATAATCGACTGTTGTCGCTTGTCCCATTGAAGTCATACGTCGCTGCGTAGGCAAAACCGGCCGAAAGCGTGACGCCTCCGAAGAAGCCATCGTTCGGTCCGAGCGGCGCAACCCATTCCTGTCGTCCATCTTCGACGTCGAACGCGGTTAGCTTCGCCGCGAAGCCGGCGCCCTGATTGACGAATTCGAAATCGGAACTCGGGACGATCACCAACCCGTTTTCATACGCCACCGTTGCGCCGCTCGTGGCACCGACGACTCTGCTCCACACAATTTCCCCGGGCTCGAACGGATTGGCCGTATCGTCGCGCGGATCGACGTTGATGGAGTAGACGCGTCCGTTCCCGCTCGTCGAAAAATCTGTGATCAACGCGCGGTTTCGTCGTACCGGGCCCGCGAAAAGGCCCGCGGTGATCGTTGGAGATGCATTAACGATGGGACGCACGAGTTCACATTGCCAGGCAATGTCGCCGGACACCTCATTCAGCGCGTATATCGTCTGATCCGCCGTAAACAGGACGCGCTGATTTGCTGAATCCACACAAGGTGCGGACCAACTGTCGTTGAATTCCGGCGGAAGAGGAGTGGTCCACGCGCGCGCCCCGGTTCCACGATGAAACGCGATGGCCAGCGTTGCATCGAGCGCATTGTCCACATATCCCCGGGCGCTCACGTACACACGACCGTCTGCAATCGCCGGACTCGCGTGATAATTGAATTCCTCTCCCTTTTCAGGATCCGCGACCCACGACAAACGGGAAAAACTTTGCGGGCCAAAGGTCGCAAGCCCGGAATGACGGGCATCGCCGCCGAGTTGCGGCCAGTCTGCGCAGGCTGTCGAAACCGCGGCAATACACAACGTAGCCCGATGAATGAGGATCTTCATGCCCGACCCCTGCGGCGGATCATGAAACCGGCAACGCCGATGCACAGCAGACTCGATATCGTTGCGGGCTCCGGTACGATCGCGAATGCGTCGATTGCAATGGTTCCGCTCGTCACCTCAATTCGCACATAATTCACATCAGCCAGACCGGAACTCGCGATGTCGATCGGAATTCCGCCCCCCGACTCCCCGTACACGTCGAGCAGGTCTGCGAAGCTGAGTCCTGCAAAATCGGCCGCGGTCAGCGACGGATTCATCGGACGCGTGAAGTCGGTCGGCACGTTCCCCGGCATCGCGGAAAATGGATCGACGATGTCCTGATAGCCGAGCGTAGGAAATAACCCGTTGCTGAACGTGGCATCCAACGGTGTGAACGCGGTGCCATCGGAACTCACGGATACGACAAATTCGCCGGTCGCAAACAATCCGCCGACGGTACCGTCGTAGACGAAGAACGAATTGCTGAAGACGATGAGGTCGACGCCGAAAAGGTTCTCCGCGTCGTCGGAAATCGGTGACGGAAAGCCGACCGTTAGAGTGCCGCCGGTTCCCAGACTCACGATCTCATCCGTACCGAACGGCGGATTGACCGGCGAAACCGGGCCGGGAAAAATCCCTTCACCCGTGTAACGCTCGGGTGTGCCGAGGGCTGTCGTTGCGTCGAGATACGAGGGATTGGCACCGACCCCCTGCGAATAATCAGCGACTGTCGACGCAAAAAAACTGCCCCCAGCCGCGTGCAACGAAGTGACTGAAATCGCCACCCCTGCAATGAAACATGAAAATCGACGCATCCGAACTCGTCCTTTCGAAATCAACGCCGCCACCCGCGGCGTCAGCCCTGAAGGATCTCGAAGAATCGAATGGATGCGCGCAGATGCATCCGGAGCGCAGCGGTTTGCGCTTCGGGTCAACTTACGGGTACAAATGGATCAATGCGCGCGGTGACATCCGGTTCGCCAATCCCACGTGGCTTTCCGCAATTGGTCAACTTGGCAGGTCTTCTGACTTCCGGGCGCGCACGTCGTTGTGCTTTTCCTACTGACCGCGCCTTCTCAGTCGAGCTTCGACCAATGGCGTTCGCGGCTTTCGTTCCCGGTTACAGCGGCGGGGCCGTCTCGGAATTTCACCGAATTCCCTATTCTCCGTCACGCAACAAGCGCGGCGGCACCAATAACCGGTCCGTACTCTAGCAGAAACGCACATTCGCGTCAATGCGCGAATTCGATCTGCATCCGTCGCGGCGGCGGAGAAAGGCAAGTCAAACCAATCACACTGAATTGTCGCGGCGCGTCAGTGCCGCCATAATTGACGCCAATGAATCGCGACTATTCAGCAATTGCGAAGACCGTGACCGCTTCCGGCGACCTTCAGGCGCGCATGCAACAAGCCGTCGATGCTCTGTGGGACGGGCTTCATGCGACAGGAGTATCGTGGGTGGGGTTCTATACCCCCGACGAGATTCCCGATACGCAGGAACTGCGACTGGCTGCGCGTCGCGACAAGCCTGCATGCTCTCCGATCGGGTTGCACGGAGCGTGCGGGCAATGTTTCCTGACACAGCAGCCACTGGTGGTCCGGGATGTGAAAGAGCTCGGCGAAGGATATGTGGCTTGCGATCCCCGTGATCAGTCCGAGGTCGTCATTCCTTGCTTCGATGGCCGCGGAACTTGCTGGGGCGTGCTCGATCTGGATAGTTTTGACATCGGCGCGTTCACCGAAAACGACGTGCAGGGTCTGACGGACGTGCTGATCGCCGCCGGGCTCACGACGGCGAAATCACGCCGCAATTGAACTACGACTCATCTTTTGATTCGCTGTCGATGGGCTCGTTCGCCGCGTTCGAATCCCGCGACGTCGGTACAACCTGCACGACCGCAGTCTGTGCAAAAACATCGCCCACGCGCTGTCGTCGCGGCGTCAAAACAACAAGAAATCCGAGGATCCAGAATGGCGGCGCAAGTTCGATCAGGCGCATGAGATTCCGAATGAACACTTGACCGGTGCTCGCACGCACGCCGCGATCGCCTATCACCAGGATTTTCAAGATCGCTTTCCCCGCGGTTTTGCGGACGACGAGTTCCATGATCAGCGCGTACGTCGCGTAGCTGATAACCGTTGCCG
>JBFWWY010000262.1:0-5488 GCA_050245935.1 Phycisphaerae bacterium
CCGACAACAATGGCGTTCGCTTCGATTTCCGGGGTCATGGGGACGTCCGCAGTTCCGATGGATTGACCGTCCAGAAAGACCGTTGCGCCGATCTGTTGCGCATTGTAGGTAACGGCGAGATGCCGCCAGTTCCCTGCCAGATTCTGCACCGTCAAATCGGTCGTTTCTCCATTGAGTGTGAGACGCAGGTTGTTGTTTTCCGGATCAATCGCGACAACCAGCCCCGCCCCACCGATCGCCAATATCGTGCCGCCGGTGGAGTCGGATTTGTACCAGGCTTCAATCGTCAGTTGTTCGAGGGGATCGGCGGGCGCGTTGGCAACGGGCAACGTCGCGCGATCGCCGTTTTCAAACAGCAGCGCCGCGGTGTTGCTGTCGACGCGAATGCTCAACGTCGTTGTATCTTCCACGCCGCCTGCCGTCACCACGCGCAGCGTGACGGTGAAGTTACCGGAACCCGTATACGAATGGACCGGTTTCTGCTGCTGCGACGTTGTTCCGTCACCAAAATCCCAGAAGTAGTCACGAATGACGTCGTCCGGTGCCGCGCTGAGCGTCCCGTCGAATCGCACCAACAGCGGCGCGGGTCCCGATTCCGGCGTCGCACTGAGGACGGCGGTTGCCCCGACACCACGCACCCGCACGTCCACCGCACTGACACCGGTTTCGCCGGCACCGTCCGTCACCGTCAGACGAACGGTGTAGAGCCCTGGCTGCACAAACGTGTTCGTTTCCTGCACACCGTCGCCGGATGTACCGTCGGCAAAATCCCAGTCGTACCGATACGGACCGCCGTTCGGCGAACTCGTGCCCGTCGCTGAAAACGCGACGGTCAGCGGGGATTCACCGCTGCTCACGGACGCGGAAACCGAAACATCGACAACGGAATCTTCGCCGTTCGGTGGCGGAGTCGGACATCCCCCAACCAAGCCGATGATCGCGATGCAGACAACGCCGATTCTCAAAATATTCTTCACGAGCAGCAACTCCTGGCCGAGGGGTGCATGGGAATTCAGCCAAATCAACCACCGTCGCGGGAATTATACGAAGATGTGCAAGGGATCAAGGGCAGAATGCCTGAAGATTCGAACGAGCGCTGTCCCCGATGACGAACAAAAAACCCGCCGCCGCTTGCGCGACGACGGGCTTGTCTTACTGGCTGCTGTACATTGCAGCTACGTTCGCTGCATTTAGAGCAGCCGTTGTTTACCACAAGTCACAGATCACCTCCTGTTCGATGGCCACTTCCCATAACGACCTCCGTGATATTCTTAGGTCTTTGGGCCGGACCAATCCGCCAAACGTCTTCGACGGAACCAACGCCCAGCGTTACCAAACGCCGCTCGGCGGTCGAATTTTCGGACTCGTTTCGCTTCGGCACTTTTGAAACGATCAAGTACCGCAAACTCGACTGCAGAGTAAGTTTATTCATCCACCAATTGCTTGGCAACAAAATATTTGAGCCGATAAGCCCACCCCGGTCACCGTCCGAGAAACTCACCGATGGGCTTCATTTCCTCGATGCGATCACAGACAATTTTAAACGCGGCGACGATCGGCACTGCGAGCAATGCACCCGGAATCCCCCACATCCACCCCCAGATCGTCAGCGCAATAAAGATCACAACCGGATTCAGCGTCAGCCGTGAACCGAGAATCATCGGGGTGAAAAACGTTCCTTCAATCGCTGAAAGCCCGTAATACGTCGCGGCAGTAAAAATCGCTTGCCCGCCGGAATCCAGCACAACCAGCGCCACCAGCCCGACGGTCAGGCTCCCGACCACGGCACCGACGTACGGAATATAGTTCAGCAAAGCGGCCATGATCCCCCATAGCACCGCATTCGGAAGGCCGATGAAGTGCAACGCGACCCCGACCGCAACCCCGAGCCCGAGATTGATCACGGTAATGGTGAAAATATAAGTCGCGATGTCGTCCTGGATCTGCCGGACAATCTCGACCGCCTGCCGCTTGTCTTCGAATCGCGGAATCACTTTTACCAGCTTGCGCAAAAACACGTCCCCGGATGCGAGCAGAAAATACAGGAACGCGGCCGTCAGAAACAGGTCGAGCAGCATGCCGCGCGTCCGGTCCATCACAAAACTCGCGACACCGGGCTTCTTGACGTCGACCTTGATGGTCGGCTCCTCCTCGCCGGCTGTGGCCTTTTCCACCGCCTCGGAAACTTCGCGCACTTTCTCGATCGGCTTTTGTAGCCCCCGTAACTTCCATTCGGCCTCCCGCATCGTCGCCGGCAGCTTCTCGATCCATTGCGTCGCCGGTGCCGCGAGCAGGTAAATCGAACCGCCGACAACAACCACCAACAAGGCCAACACCAGACCCGCCCCGATGGATTCGGGGATATAAATGCGCCGCAACGCCCGTACCGGCGGCCACAGCAGCAGACTCAGTAGTACTGCCAGCACGAGCGGTATCAAAATCATTCGTGCAAAGTAAAGCGTGTAGAAGATGGCAAGAATCGCGAGGATCCACAGCGCCGCCGAGCGTACGTCGAGCGGACGCGAAAAAATGTGGGACAAATCAAGCGTCGAATTCTCCGCGACATCCGCAGGTTCCGTGACGTCGGATGCGGCATCGGGTTCTGGCGGTGTCGCGCCGTCCGCGCGTGGCGGTGTGGGCGGGGCTGGTCGATCCGGATCGGGTGTATGGCTCATCTGTCTCTCGCTCCAAAAATGGTGAGCGGTATTGTAGCGATCAGTATTTTCCGAGATTTTCAGAATTCAGCCCGCTGTAACCTGCCAGTCGATTTTCATTTGTCACCGCGGCGTTTTTTCAGTATTGCTGAACCCACTATGGCAAGCGGATCCAAGAAAGTCATCTACGCGGCGCTCTTCGGCAACGCGGGCATCGCGGTCACCAAATTCATCGCAGCCGGCATCACGCGCTCCAGCGCCATGCTCGCGGAAGCCATTCACTCGGTCGTCGATACCGGCAATCAGGTTCTCCTGCTCTGGGGCATCAAACGCGCCGCCAAGCCGCCGGACGCGGAATTTCCATTTGGACACGGCAAAGAAATCTATTTCTGGTCATTCGTGGTCGCAATCCTGATCTTCGCGGTCGGCGCCGGCGTCTCGATCTACGAAGGCATTAAACACATCCTCGACCCGCACCCCATTGAAAATCCGACGATTAACTACATCGTTCTCGCCATTGCAATGGTGTTCGAAGGGTTCGCATGGTACTTCGCCTGGCGCGGCTTTAACGCTTCCAAAGGCAATCGCAGTTATCTGCAGGCTGTCCACGAAGGCAAGGATCCCACGCTTTTCGTCGTCCTCTTTGAAGATTCCGCAGCCATGCTCGGCCTGATCGTCGCATTCCTCGGCATCCTGCTCGGCCAGATCACCGGCAATCCGTACTTCGACGGCACCGCATCGATCATCATCGGACTGATTCTCGCCGCCGTTGCAGTCTGGCTCGCGTACGAATCGAAGAGTCTGCTCATCGGGGAAGCCGCGAGTCCGGACGTGCAACGCCGGATTCGCGAACTCGTCGAATCACATCCCGGGATCAAATCCGTGAACGAATTGATCACGATGCATATGGGACCCGAAAACATCCTCGTCAACATGAGCGTCGACTTCGCCGACGCGCTGTCCAGCAACGACGTGGAAGCGGCAGTCGCCGAATTCAATCGTCAGATCCGCGGCGAATTCAGCGACGTGCGACGCATCTTTATCGAAGCGGAAACATTGACCGCCCATCGCGAGCAGGAACGCGCCGCAAAGACACGACCGACGCAGGTGGAACACGCCGACGACGACTAGCCGGCGCGGCTGTCCGACTCCACCGCGCAGACACCCTTCTCGTCACACGCGATGTCCGGCTCAATTTGCAGCGTCGTATGCGAAATTTCAAACCGCTCGGCCAGAACGCGGTTGAGGTCGTCGATCAGCTTCTGTGCCGATCGCAAAGGCGTCGCGACAACCACATGTGCCTCCAGCGCATTGCGGTGTTCGTCCAGTTGCCGCAGATGAACATGGTGGACGTCATGCACACCCGGTACATCGCGCATGGCGCGCTCGACGTCCGTCAGCCGCAGATTCGCCGGCACGCTGTCCATCAGAATCCGCACCGAGTCGCGAAACAATCCCCAACTTTGATAGAGCACGTAAACCGCGATCAATCCGGTCGCCAGCGCATCGATCCGCTGCCAACCAAATCGCAGAACGACGAAACCGACACCGATCACCACGAGCGAGCCGAGCGCGTCGGCAACATTGTGAAGAAACGCGGCGCGCAGATTCAGATCCGAACCGGTTCGAAAAATCAACAGCCCCGTCAGCACGTCGATCACCAGGGCAATTGCCGCCACCACGATGACGACCCACCCGTCAATCGGCTGCGGATGCAGATACCGCTCGACGGCCTCATACAGCAGATAGAGCCCGACAATGATCAGCACGGTCGTGTTGACCAGGGCTCCGATCACTTCCGCGCGACCATATCCAAACGTCCGCTGCGCATCCGGCGGCCGCCGCGCCATCCGCCGCGCCACAACGGCGATCACGATAGAGCCTGCGTCGCTGAAATTGTGCAGACCATCTGCAATTAACGCATAACTGCCTGAAAGCACGCCCCCCACGACCTGCGCAACGGTCAGCAGCACATTGATCGCGACTGCGAAATACAGCAGGCGGTCATTGACTTCGCGATGTCCGTGGTCGTGCACCTGAGTTCACCTTGAGAAAAACAATTCGCTTTGGACAATCAAAAAAGATGCCGAACCCAAACGGTCCGGCATCATTCTACTTTCAAAGCTGCAGCCGCTATTCAACGAGCAAATCGTTTTATGCAGCCTTCTTCTTGCCGTTTTCAAAGGATACCTTGCACTGTGCACAGGTGCCATTGGTGACCATTGCAACCGCGCAACCTTCACACTTGTCGCAGGCCTTGATCGCGTTCACGAGCGTCTGATGCGCATCCTTCGCAGCTTTGTACTGCTCTTCACCCTTGTACATCCGGCCGGCCACGAACCCGACCTTGCATTCCGAACACCAGCCGCCGGACTTACATGCCGCGCCGCAGTCCTTACACATCGCCGCAGCCTTCTCGGCTTCCATCGGCGTGCCAACCATCAGTGCGTACGCAACCGGCGACTTGTAAGCGACGCCGTCAGCAACCGAGACCTTGCAGTGATCGCAGGTGCCGTTGCTTGCGATCGCCTTCTTGCAACCATCGCATTGCGCCTTCGCCGCGTCGACCTTCATTCCCGCGAGCGCAGTATGCAGATTGTTACAGGTCATTTTTTCGCCGTCGAAGAAACCGACCTTGCATCCGCTGCACCACGCATTGTTCGCGGATGCCTTCTCGCAGCAGGCGTGTGCGTGATCACCGGCGAAAGCATGGTTCGCAAGCGCCAACGTTGCCATCATTCCGAACGCAATTCCCATACGCTTCAACATGTGTCCTATCTCCTAGCACCGCGTCACAGGTCTGCAACGTGCAGCACCGCTCAGCGGCAACGGGG
>JBFWWY010000263.1:0-5462 GCA_050245935.1 Phycisphaerae bacterium
GAGCCAGCGGAGCTGCTTTTCCCCGAGCTCGCCGTGGTAGTTTCGATTGGTGAGCAGACCTTCGTACGCGATGTTGTCGAGCGCAACAAAGTGTACGGGGCCCCAATTGAACGAGTAATAATTGGGACCGTAAATCCGTTCCCAGGTTTCGTCCGCGTGTATGTCTTCCGCGACGTCATAGTTCATGTCGTGGTTGCCGTGGATGTTGTACCAGGGCACGCCGATCTTGCCGATCACGCTGTTGAGATGTCCGTAGATGGAGAGGTCGTCGAAAACGACATCGCCCAGCGTCACACCGAAGGCTGCGTCGTTGTTGCCGACGAGACCGTCGACAACGTCGTGCGCGATGTAGTGGATTTCCTTGTCGTCGCGCGGCTGCGTGTCGCCGAAGACGAGAACTTGAAATTCATCCGGCTCTTCGTGAGAAACAAGCGGAAAATCGATTGTTCCGGGGAGCGGCCCCGTTGCGCTGACGCCGGGATATTGAAGATGCGGCGCTGAGCCGACAGGCTTGTGATCGTAGTAGTAGCGCGGGAGTCGATCCTCGTCGATCCGCGTCATCCAGTCGCGCGGTTTGATCACAAAAATCATCGTGTCATCGCTTACCGGAAGTTCATATTCGCCTTTGTGATCCGTCTGAACGACAATTTCGCCGTTGGAGACGCAGACGCCGGGAATGCCGCGTTCATCCGCGTCCCGTGCTGCATTGCCGTTTTGGTCGTGGTAGACAACCCCACGGGCAGCGGTTTGCGGCTGCGCAAACACAACAAGGGTGGTCATGCTGCACAGGCACACGACCGCAGTCCAATGTCGATTCATCATTCGAGTCCTTCATCTCGCTTTGCGCCCATCCATGCCTCACAGTAGCCGGCGAACTCTGCCCAATTTTTAGCTTTTGTTAAAGGTTCTGTTTTCCTTCGTTCTCACCGCGTCAGGATTTCAAGCGCTCGGCGATCTGGACGGCATTGAGCGCTGCGCCTTTGCGAAGCTGATCGCCGGCGCAGATGAACTGCAAGCCGCGATTGTCGGCGATGCTCGCGTCGGTGCGAATGCGGCCGACGAGCACTTCGTCGCGCCCACTGGCGTCGAGAGGCGTGGGGAAGTGATTCGTCGCGCGATCATCGACGACTTTGATCCCAGGCGCGTACTCGAGCACATCGCGGGCTTGTTGTTCGGAAACGGGAACATCGAATTCGACGCTGACGGACTCGGTATGGGCGCGAAGGACCGGAACGCGCATGCAGGTTGGCGCGATCCGCACCGCAGCGTCGCCGAGAATTTTCTGCGTTTCGAGAATCATCTTGGATTCTTCGCCGTTGTATCCGTCGGGCCCGATTTTGGTGTTGTGGCTGAAGACGTTGAAAGCACATTGTACGGGGAAGACTTCGGGGACGATGGGCTGGCCGTCGAGCGCGGCGCGGGATTGCGTGACGAGTTCTTCGAGCGCGCGGGCCCCGGCACCGCTGGCGGCCTGATACGTCGAGACGACGATGCGGCGGATCTTTGCGAGCTTGCGCAGCGGAGCGAGCGCGACGGTGAGGATGATCGCGGAGCAGTTCGGGTTCGCAATGATGCCGTTGTGCCTGGCGATTTCGGCCGCGTTTACTTCCGGCACGACGAGCGGAACATTCTCGTCCATGCGGAATGCGGAGGAATTGTCGATGACGACTGCGCCGGCTTTGACGGCGTGTGGTGCGAATTGGCGGCTGAGCTCGGCACCGGCACTGAAAAACGCGATGTCAACGCCGGCGAACGCGTCGGCAGAAAGCTCGGCGATTTTGTAATCGGCACCGCCCCAATGAAGAGTACGACCGGCGGACCTTGCCGAAGCGAAGAGTCGTGCTTCGGTGAAGGGGAAGTTTCGTTGGGTGAGGACGTCGCCGAATTCGGCACCGACGGCCCCGGTGGCTCCGACAATTGCGATGCGCATGTTGCTGCTAAGCTGCCTTTCCGTGGTTTGAGGCGGGATTGAGCGAACTGCACGTTCGCTCGGATCGTCATACATGTTACCATTGCGATGCGATTTGGTGGTGATGGGTGCTTGAGAATCGGAAAGGCAACCACGGAGGCACGGAGAGCACAGAGAAATCAAGAAATTGACATTCAGATCGGTGCTGAGTGCTAAAAGTTTGATTACACGATTTTCTCGTTTGATGTATGAGAAGCCGTGCAGTCGCGAATGGATCGGTTGAAGGTTTGTTTACACCTTTGGTCTATGGGGCTTGAAATAAGAAACGTCGCCTGAACCCCGTGCTGGCGCGTGGGGCTTGATGGGCGTCGGCCTTCGGCACGCGGGACTCGATTTGCAGGAGTTTTCAGATGAGTCGATGGGGTTATTACTCGCCGCTGTGGGTGGGGTTTGTGATCGGGCTGATTTTGCTCAAATCCACCTTTGCGCAGGGGCCGGAAGAACTGGCGTGGGTGTATTGGGGCAAGCTGCTTGCGGGCGCTGTGATTCTCGCGCTGGTAACGCAGCTCGGTATGCTTGGAGCACAGGGCGCGTTTGCCCAGGTGCTGCCCGCGCCCGGCGGCAAGTCGATTCGCGGACGGGTGGCGGTCGTGGCCGGAATTTTTGTGCTCGGGGCGATTGTCGCGTCGGCGGTGGCGGGATTTTTGTACGCAGATCGCAATGAGGGCACGGCGCTGGCCTCGATGATCGTGGCGGGACTGGCGGGAGCGATGCTGATTAGCGCGGCGATTGCGTATTTCTGGGGAATGCCGGCGGCGGTTGAAGATTTCGGCGGCAAAGATTGAACGCGGCACCGTACCACGATGTGACGCAGTGGATCCGCACTGCCAAGCGGCCGCTGCTGCTGACGCATCGGCGGCCGGACGGCGATGCGCTTGGGGGATTGCTCGCGATGGCGGGCGCGGTGGAGGCGCTGGGCGCGAAGCCGAAAGTGGTGCTGTATGAAGACGTGCCGAAACGATATGCGTTTTGGCGCGATCGGGCGGCGTGGCACGTCTGGACGCGGGAGCACGCGGCGTTGGCGGCGGCGTGCGATTCGCTGATCATTGTCGACACCTGTTCGTTTAATCAGCTCGAAGACGTTGCGGCGTTTTTACCGGTAGCACCGCGTACGCTCGTTATCGATCATCATGCAACACACGACGAGATCGGCACCCGCGACGGCGATCTGCAATGGATTGACCCATCAGCAGGGGCGGTTTGCCTGCTGATCGAAGAGTGGCTGCGGGCGGCAAAAATCGCGGTGACGAATGAGATGGCCGAGGCGCTGTTCGTCGGCATCGGCACAGACACGGGGTGGTTTCGCTTCTCGAACGCAGACGCGCGGGTGTTTTCGGCGGCGGCGCGGCTGGTTGCGGATGGTGTTGAAAGCAATCAGCTTTTTGAGTTGATACATGAGCAGGAGCCGGCGGCGAAGATGCGGCTGATGGGTCGGCTGCTGGAAAATATGGAGCTGTTGGCCGACGAGCGGCTGGCGGTTCTGTATCTGCGTCAGGCGGATTTTGCGGCGGTCGGCGCGGACGAGACGATGACCGATGAACTGGTGAATATCCCCGCGCGGATTCAGAGCGTGGTCGCGACTGTCATGATTACCGAGCAAAAAGGCGGCGGACTGCGGCTGAATTTTCGCAGCAAGCACACGGTGGACGTCGCAGCGATCGCACAGGAGTTCGGCGGTGGCGGGCACGAGCGGGCCGCAGGCGCGCGGGCGGAAGGCCAGTGGGATGAGGCGGTGGCCGGTGTCGTGCGACGCGTGAAAAATGCCGTTCTGGCGGATCTTGGCGGTCCGTGAGGAAGGCAACCACAGAGGCACGGAGACATGGAGAAGGAATGAGAAGAAGTTGCTGATTGCGATGTTGCGTGCTACTTCATGATCGCTGTGCGGAGGGTCGAGAACAAAATTTCTCCTCTCCGTGCCTTTGTGCCTCCGTGGTTCTTCATTTTTCTTGAATATGAAGGTGTCCAGAATGACGCAGCCGGTTGAGTGTTGTCCCGCGATTCGGGTGATGATGATGCCGCGGGATACGAATGCGCACGGGACGATCTTTGGCGGCGTATTGCTGAGCTATATCGACCAGGCAGGCGCGATCGAGGCACGCAAACATACGTTGCACAAGTTTGTCACCGTCGCGATGAACAGCGTTGAATTTAAGCAGCCGGTGTATGTCGGTGACGTGCTGAGTTTTCTGACGCATGCGGAGAAGTTTGGACGCACATCGGTGACGATTCGCGTCGAGGTGAAGGCGGAGCGGTTTGAAGATCCGAGTGAGATTGTCGATGTGACGAGCGCGGTGCTGGTGTATGTCGCAGTGGATGGCGAGGGGAAGCCGACGCCGTTGGGGATTGCAAATTAGTTATGCCTTCGGACTGACCGGCTGAGAGCCGGTCCCCCACTGGTGAGAGCCGGTCGCCCACTTTGGCGTCCGCCACTTCGGCGCAGACCGTCGAAATCGGGACTCCGACGCTACGCAAGATCGGATTCGGCGTTGCCGTGGATTTCCGCGTGACCGGCCCGATCGAGATCCACGTGGATGACATTTGGGTGGCAGCAGACGGGACAATCCTCGACGTATTCCTGGTGGTGACCGGCTGAGACGTCGATCGGGATAATAATTGTTTCGCCACAGGCTTCGCAGATGTATTCGCCGTCGAAATCCATGATGCACCTCCAGGATTCCCGTTGCGTTTAATCCATTCCCCACCGATATCTTATCGAAGCTGCGTGAAATCGGGAGAAAATTCGTACGAATTGCTTTCTGGCCGCGATGAAAAATGTCGCATGCCGACGCGCCATGCCAGTTTGCTTCCTATTGCTCTGCCTTATATCAGGCACCGTCCGTAGAGACATTTGCGGCGGGCCCTCTCAGAACGTCTTCTGACGAACTCGGAATTTCAAAGGTTGAGTCTGGCAATGCGGCCTTTCGTGCGCGACTGGTCAGGATGACAAGTGCGGGGAGGACGAGCAGCGTGAGGACGCTGTCAGAGATCACTCCGCCGATCACGACGGTGGCCAGCGGGCGTTGCACTTCGGCGCCCACGCCGGTGTTGAGCGCCATCGGGACGAAGCCGATTGCGGCAACCAAGGCTGTCATGAGAATCGGGCGCATGCGTTCGAGTCGCGCACTTTCAATTGCGTCGGCGGGCGCGAGCCCCTCCGCTTCGCGCTGACGAATGGTGGACATCAGCACGAGACCGTTCAGCACAGAGACGCCGGAGACAGCGATAAAGCCGACTGCCGCGGAAACGGTAAACGGCATGTCACGGAGCCAGAGGGCGATGATGCCGCCGAATGCGGCCATCGGGGCACCGGTAAAGACAATCGCCGCATCGAGCCACGAGCCGGAACTCATCCAGAGCAGAAAGAGGACGATTGCGAGCGCGATCGGAATGATGATCGTCAGCCGTTTGGATGCGCGAATGAGATTCTCGAACTGCCCGCCGTAGTCGACGAAGTAACCTTCGGGCATTTCGACGTTCGCAGCAATTTCGCGGC
>JBFWWY010000264.1:0-5461 GCA_050245935.1 Phycisphaerae bacterium
GTGTGCTCTTCCGATCTAAATCTCACCGCGCGCAGCGCCCGGTCGGCGCACATAGAAAATCCCCGCCTCAAACGGCCCCGCGTGATACTCCTGCAGCAGAATGGCGTCATCGTGCTCTTCCATCGCGGCTTTCAGCGCCGAATGGTCCCGCGCCAATCGCACCCCCGCACCGCGCTGGCCTGCGTCCGGCTTTACAATCACCGGGAACGTCCAGCTTTCCCGCGACATAATGTCCTCCGCCGCGCGGACGCGCTCCGCGGCGTCGCGCGCGGTCACGCGCTCGGTTCGTGCCGCGAATACCGGAGAAATCGGCTTCAGGATGTCATACTTGGATTCGCCGACGATGCCGCTGTGCGGAATTCCCGGATTTGCTGCCGTAATCGTGGTGAATCCGCGATGCCGCAGTGAAAGCCACGCAATCCACGGCACGAGCGGCAGGTAAAACAGCCACATCGGCCAGAATTCCCACCGCCAGCACCTCGACATCCGCGCGATCCACTTTTCCCGTCCGAGTTCCGCAGTCAGCGATTCGATAAAGCGAAGCGCGACAAAAACCAGCCCGATCGCGACGACAATCGCCACCCACCCGGAACCAAAATAACGCTCCAGCGGATCGACGATTTTCGAGCCCAGCCATACCACCAGCAGCACCAGCGTCGGCGTCCAGATCAGCGCCGCCAGCAGCGCCGGCACGGCGAAGCGCAGTGCGCGCCGCCCCAACATTCCCGCGCCGACATACACCGGAAAGCGCGTGCCCGGCAGAAATCGCGCCGCCAGCACCATCTGCCACCCACGCCGATCGAACCATTCCGAAAGCCGCTCGAGCCGCTTCTCCGGCAAGCGCTTCTGCAGCCAGCTCCATTTCAGCATGTGCATCGACGACAGACGCCCGATCAGCCACAGCCCCAGATCGCCGATGAAGATTCCCGTCGTGCAGCCGAGAATCCCGGTCCATAAATCCATCTTTCCATCGTGGATCAGCATGCCGACGGTGATGCAAGCGAGGTCTTCAGAAACGAATGTGAAAAGGATAATGTGAATGAATGACATAAGGGGACAAGGTTGTGGCACTGGCATTCCGCCGGTGCGAGAGCGCTATTCCACCCCACAGCGCGACTGTGCAACTCGCTTCAACTCCAGCAATGTCTCTGCCGCATCTTCATCAGGGGGCCCCGGATGATAATTCATGCTTACCGTGCTGCGCGACACTTCGACAGTGGTCAGACTCACCGTGATCGCCGCCTCGCGCCGCATGCAGACACTCAAGTGCGTCTGATCTTTCCACGAATGTCGATGATACTCATCCTGAATCGCGGGCTGAAATGTCGGTCCGATGAATTTTTCTTCAAAAAGTGCGCGGCGCGGCGCGTCCACCAGATAGTCCCCCAAACCTGACGACGCGAACAGCAATGGTGCCGCGCCCAGCGCCGAACGGGTCACGACCATCGAACTGCCGTTGCCCCGCGCTTCCAACCATGTCTGATCATCGACCGCAACCAGTCGAAAAGGGGCAAAATCACCCGCGTCGAGTTGTAACAGCTCGGCATCGACATCCGCGACGCAGCGCGCTTCGAGCAAACGCGGGATAATGGTTCCCCGGCTGATTCGCGCGTCGAGTGCGGCAAACGTATTGTCTTCGTGTTTGGGATTGTAATTCAACAGCGTCAGCAGCAGACCCGCATCATTGGCCGCGACCCACGTGCCGCGCGACGAAGGATCGATCGGCATCATCGCGCGCCGATCACCGATCTCGTGGATCTCTGGGGGAAGTGCCGCCGCCCGGCGGCGCGATTCATCGCGATTGCAGGCCATCCGCCGCATCTGCCAGCGCGACGCGGGAGGTCCTAATGGGAGGATGGTGACGGTGCACATGTCGTGCGATCTTCGTGCGCGAGGGTTGCGGGTGCGTAGCCGAAGTCTTCCGGCACAGTTGCACCCAGAGCGCGGGCAATCGCGGCGATAATCGCGTTGTGGTGGACCGTGTGGCTCTGCACGAACGCGAGTTCGCGTGCGAAGGTCGTTCGCACCAGTGTCCCTGCGCCGTCGCGCGTCAACTGCACCGCGAGATCAAATGCGTCTCCGCCGGAGCGCGAATTGAGTTTGTTTAACGATTCCAGTAGTGCATGGATCGTCTGCTGCGCGACAGTTCGTGAGGTTTCGACGTCAGTCCCCCGCTCCCGCGCATCATAAGTAAGTCCGCCGACTTCGTGCGGGCGGACGACCGTGGACACGTGGTCAAGGATATGACGGACGTGGCCGCCGATTGTGCCGCGCTGGTGCGGCGCGGTGGAGCAATATTGTGCGTCGCTCAACCCGCCAATGAGCGCGGACAGCTCGCGCATGAGTCCGCGCAGCGGTGCGATGATCGTCGCGCAATCTTCCGGCCGTGTGCAGCACTGTTCCGCGACTGCGCCAGCCGGTCCCGTATTCGACATTCAAACTTCCTCGCAGGATCTTTACAGCGATTGCAGCCGCAACGCTTCAGCCGTCGCCGCCGACTCCTGAGCCAACATCTCACCGCGCCCATTTCCGCCGCAACCCGGCTGAAACCCGCATCATCGGTCCGAATCCGCTACCCGTCAATGGTGCAGCTTCGTGCCCACATGAGAGTTCGCATGTCAGGCTCCAATATTGCCAGAATGCGCGAAGTCCTTACAGCGACTCGAGATATGCGTGCGTTGCAGGAATGACTTCATTCACGACCTGCGCAATAGCACCGCGTCGCCGCGCCCCCGCCGCCGCATGATGCCCCCCGCCGCCAAACTGCTGCGCGAGGCCGAGTACGCTCAGTCCGGTGTCGCCGCGAAAATTCATGCGAATCACCCCGGGCTCACCTTCGGTAAACAGAATCGCAATTTTCACGCCGGCGATCGACCGGGGAATCTCGACCTGATCATCGATGCTGTCGGCGTTGCAGCCGGCACCCGCAATTTCGTCGTAGGTTGCTGTACTCCAGGAGACTCTCCCATCCCGGCTGACCTGCGTATTCGCGTAGACCACCTTGAGAAGCGCAAACTCCTCGGGACTGACACTCCGCTCCAACTGCTCGCAGACTTCGACGATGTGTGCGCCAGCTTGCGAAAGATCGTGCGCCACTTCGAAACTGCGCTGCGTCGTGTTTGACAGCGAGAATCCCTGCGTATCGGAGTGAATTCCCGCGAACAGCAACGTCGCAATCGTCGGCGTGATATGCGCGCCGAGTCTGCGAATCAATTCGTAAGCCATCTCCGAGGTGCTGCTGCGATGTTCATCAATCCACGCGATGTCGCCAAAACCGGCATTTGTCGCATGATGGTCCATATTGACCAACTTCAAACCTGACAGCGTGTCGATGCCACCGGGTACGTTGATCCGCTTTTCCTTTGCGGTGTCGCAAACAATCACCAGATCGCAGCTTGCCAATCCTTCAGTGGACTCCAGCCGATCCAGACGAGCAAAACCGATGAGGTACTCCAGCTTGCGCGAAATTCCTCCGGGCACCAAAAGTCGCGCGTGCTTACCCAGATCGCGCAGCGCCAGCCACAACGCGCCGGTCGAACCCAGACTGTCGGCATCCGGTGTCTCATGGCCGAGCAGCGCGATGCAGTTTGCGTCACGAACTGCTGCTGCAATTTCGTCTAGTTTCGAACCCGTCGTCGTCAATGAGCTGGACAAGCCGATTCTTCCTACGTCGTAGTTGCCGCGTAAAGTTCCAAACGTTGAATTCGTTTGCCCACACATGGATGCACCAGTGGGACAATTTTCGGTAGCTCTGCAAATGATAGCGCGCGTGAAGTCAATTCGCGAGCGATTCTCCTCGGCATCGCACCTCAATCTGATCGTTCGTCCGATCCGGGTGGAGCGCGTTCCATTCCTGGAAAGCACTTGCGAATGAAGTATATGACCGGACGACGGCTTGCGCCTGATTATGGTTGCCCCGGTAACGTTGCTTCGCGACTTGTTCCGTCATTTCGCGATCCGTCTTCAGAGAGGAAGCCGGCCGCGACGCGATCGACCCACCTGCGAAGATTAATTGTCTCCGCCCGATTCTCCTGTGCGAACAGTTCGCCGACGATGCGTAAGTCGGCGATCGCATCACCCGAGGTGCCGCTGACCATTTTGGGGCGCAAGCGACCGTTCTCGATTTTCAGCCGCAGCGTTCCGTCGCGCTGTATTTCCGGATAGACAAATCCGGTGCCTTCGTATGCAACCGTTGCTTGCGGATTCGTTGTGACGAATACAAACGTAGCGTCGCTCGTTGTCCGATTGGCATAGGTCCGCCCCGGGCGGGGTTTCCAGATTAAATGCAGGTGGAGCATTTGAACGGAAGATTCCGTCTCGGCACCGTCCGCGCTCCGCGAGTCAGCCACGACGTGCCGATCGCCGGTGTGTCCTTCGTAGAAGAACACACGGCGAAAATTGAGATTGCGTGTTTCGGGAAAATATGGGTCCTGATAGGAAATCACGCGCAGGCTGGATGACTCGGTGGCACACCCGCCCGCCGCGATTGTGAGGAGGCCTGTGCAAAAAAAGATCCCTCGCGTGATGCGAGGGGACCTGACCTTCCGTAGCGTTTCAAGCATTTGCAATGCGGCTTTCAAAATGTCCAGTCCGCGCCACGCTATTCCACGTGTTCAAAAACGCCGATTCCCGCCGGCTTCATGCGTGCGCGACCATCACGAATGCCGAGCAAGTTGAGCGCATCACGCTCGACGATGCCCCGCAGTTGTTCCCGTGGAATCGTCTGTAAATTGGTGCCGGCGCTGATCTGATTGATCGAATACAGCGCTTCAATGCAGGCCGCTGGTGAGCGGTACGGGAAATTGCTGCCGAAAAGCAACTTGTCCATGACGCCGTACTCATACGCACTCAGCAGCGCGGTATACGCCTGCCACGGATGTCGCAGCAAACCGGCGATGTCCGCAAAGACGTGCTTATGCTTGGCGAGCAAGACGATGGTTTCCGAGACCCACGGAAAGCCCATATGTGCAACAACGATCTTCAAATCGGGAAATTCCCGCGCGACTTCGTCGAGCTGCACCGGCTTGCCGAAGTCCATTCGGGCGGCCGAATTGAAGTGATCCTGATTGAAGACAATCGGCATCCCGCGACGCAGGCATTCCTCGTAGACCCGCATCGCACGCGTGTCGGAGGGATGATAATTCTGCATCGGCGGAGAGAGTGTCGCTCCTTTGAGCCCCAGCTCTTCATGCGCAATCCGCAATTCTTCGAGCGCGTCATGATCGGTGGGGTCGATTCCGGCGAACCCGATGAGCTTTTGAGAATTGCGATTGACGTAGTCGGAGACGTACTGGTTGGAGATTTCCGCGCCGAGGTACAGGCTTTTGAACGCGAGTACGAAGGCGCAGTCAACCGGGTCGATCGCCTGCATGTGGCGAGAAACGTCCACGGTCGGAACTTGTGTGACGTAAGCGGATTCGGGACGACCGAATTGCGCAGTCGCATCCCACACCTGCGTATG
>JBFWWY010000265.1:0-5437 GCA_050245935.1 Phycisphaerae bacterium
CGTAGTCGTTCCGATCGTTCGTATGCCCTCGATCGGTGCGGCACAAACGAATTTCCCGTAGGTCGGCGCGGTTTATCCACCGGACGCCGAGGAGCCGATCCTGCTGAAGCAGGACCGGATCTTACGGGTCAACGGTGAAGTGACGGAGTCGTTGAGCGATTTTACGAGCGCGATGATGCGCACCCGCGGTGCACCCTACACAATCACGGTCGCGCGCGCCCCGCAAGATAATCCCGACGGTGAAGACCAGGAAGTCACCGTGAATGTCGACTCCGAACTCATGATTCGCAGCGACGTCTTCGCGCTGACCCGCGCCGAAAACATGAAGCTCGAACCGCCGAACATTCTCGGCTTTGCACCGCGGGTTGCGGTGGCAGACGTCACCCGCGGACGACCGGCGGAAGATGCAGGTCTTAAGCACGGTGACGTTATCACGCGCGTCGGCCCGATCGCCAACCCGACCATGCCGCTCATTTTCCGCGTCATCGGCGAATCCAAGATGCAACCGATCGAAATGGAAATTCTGCGCGGCGAAGAGACGAAAATCGTGACCGTACGCCCGGAACCGGTTGATCGCGTCAAACCGTGGGGAGATAAGTCGCCGTTCATCGGGCTTGATCCGAACTGGCTGGAGCAGGATCGTGTCGTCATCGCGGACGTGATCGCGGGCAGCGTCGCGGCAAATGCCGGTGTACCGCGCGGTGCCACGGTCCTCCGCGTCAATGATCGCGAGGTCGGCTCGTGGACGGAGTTTGTCCTTGCCCTGCTCGACAACGCCGGGAAGCGGGTCGCCCTCAACGTCGATTCCGGTGGGCAAAAGCTCGACCTGGCCTTTGAGGTGCCCAGTAGCGTCGTGAACGAGCTCGATTTACCGCCGGATGTCGATTTTCTCGCAGTGAACGGGGCGCGCGAAATTACAGTCGACGGCGTGAAAAAGACGATTCGCACTTCGAGCGCATTTGCAGCCGCGTTGCAACAGAACATCGGCAAGGAAATCACGCTCGAATTCGCGGATCATCTGGGATTGGGTACTGCGCAAAAGCGTACGTTCACAGTGACGGAAGAGAACTGGCAGCCGTGGCAGTTGCAGGCGCAGTTTCGCACGCCGCTGGTACTGAGCGTCCGGCCCGTGCTGCACAAAGTCGACGCCGGCGGCAATCCGCTTCGGGCGATCAACATGGCCGGCAAAATGACCTACCAAAACGTCATCGGCACCTATCAGTCGATGCGCCAGGTCGCGAACAAGAAAGTCAGCACCGAGAACCTCAGCGGTCCGGTGGGGATCTTCAGCGTCGCCATGACTGTCGCGGAGCACGGGTTTGCGGAGCTGTTGTTCCTGCTGGGTTTTCTGTCAGCCAACCTCGCCGTGATTAACTTCCTCCCGCTTCCTGTCATGGACGGGGGCCTCATGGCGTTTCTCATTCTGGAGAAGATTCGCGGCAAGCCCGTCACCGTCAAGACGCAGATGATCAGCACGATGGTCGGCCTCGCCGTCATCGGACTGATCTTTATCGCCGTGACGTTCCAGGATGTCGCGAAGCTATTTCCGTAGAACTTGAATGACGAATGACGAATGACGAATGGCGAATGACGCGTGACGCGTGACGCGTGAAGAGCTTGTGGGGCAGGCGTCTCGGCCTTTTCGAAACCCAACCGAGAAAACGTCGGCGACGCGAGGCCGCCAATCAGAACCCCTCGCGCCAAGCGAGGGGCCGGCACGATCAGTAAATGAAAAGCTGATAGGTCGGCGCTTAAAAACCGCAACAATCCAAACTCAGCCTACGGATCTGTGAAGCTTCTCGCAGGGCGCGCACGCGCGAGGCCGCCGGAACCAGAACCAAATCTGTGCATGCATTCCCGACCCGCTCTCCCCAGCCGTTGCACGCTCGTGCAACCCGGCTATAGTACCCACCGGGTTTCGCGCGGTCTGTCAGTTCTTTGGCAGCCCTCGAATACATTCAACTCGCGATTCGTCACATAGAGTCGGAGCCTTATGACGCGCGCGGCTGTTTCATCACGCTTTGCCGGTTATCGGCTTTTCGTTGCCCTGGTATTCTCTTTCCTTGTGCTTGTGCCACACGTTGCGATCGCCCAGGCGCCGGAAGGCCTGAATGTCGCGCGTGTTGAGTTCGTCGGCCTGGAAACCGTCAGCGAGGATTACACCCGCGGCCTCGTCAAAACCCGTGAGAATCAACCGTTCAGCGTCGATCAGGCCCGCGAAGACGCCAACGAACTGTTGCGCTCGCGCAAATTCCTGGCTGCCCGCGTGACGCCTGTCATCGAGGACGGTAATGTCGTTGCGGTTTTCGAGGTGCGGGAAAAACCGACGATTTCCTCGCTCACTTTCCTGGGTAATACGGTATTCACCGAGCAGCAGCTTGAGGAAGAACTGCAGAAGCTCGGTCTGATTGCCGGGAATCCGCTGGACGAATATCAAGCCAACATTGGTCGCGAAGAGATCCTCCGCATGTATCGCGAAGAGGGCTATGGGCAAGTGCAGGTCGAATTCGACCGCGACCTCGCGCGAAACGAGCAGCGTATCACCTACGAAATCACTGAAGGGCCCCGTATTCGCGTGCGGCACGTCGTCTTCCGCGGCAATGACGCATTTGCCAAAGGCGAGCTGCGTTCCAAGGTCGCGACCCAGACCGTGCTCTGGCCGTTCCGTAATGGTGCGTTTGACGAGGAGCAGGCCGATCGCGATGCACTAAATCTTCAGCGTTTCTATCGCGCCAAGGGCTATCTCGACGCCCGCGTCGGCTACCTGCTCGAAGACCAGACCGAAGCGGATAACGACGTGTCCGTCGTCTTCGTCATCGAAGAAGGCCAGCTTTATTCACTTCAAAGTGTCGAGATCACGGGGAACGAAATCTTCGATGAAGCCCGCATCCGCGCTGAGATTCAACTCGCCGAGGGCGCACCCGCCGACCGCGACATTCTCACGCAGGACGCCCGTCGCATCGAGCTGCTCTACGGTGAAGTTGGATATATCGATACGACAGTGAACGCGAATTTTGAATTCACTGAAGATAGCGGAGTCGCTGTCGCGAAAATCGTGATCAGCGAGAGCCCGCAGTACCGCTTCGGTCGCATCACGATCCGCGGGAACGAGACGACACAGGATCGCGTCATCCGCCGCGAACTGCAGTTTTTCCCGCAAGAGCCGTATAACGTGCGCGAGACCGCGCTCGCGCAGCGCCGCTTGCGCGAAACGGGACTTTTCACACGCGCTGCCATTACGCCGAGCCTCCCCGACGGTGAGTTCCGTGAAGCACTTGTCGAGGTCGAAGAAGGGCAGCATGTGAATCTGCTCTTCGGCGTCGGCGTCAGCACGGACAACGGCGTCATCGGTTCGATCACCATCGACAACAAGAATTTCGATCTGTTTGACTGGCCGCGCACGTTCGAAGAGTTCCTGAGCGGCCAAGCGTTTCGCGGTGCGGGGCAGCATTTGCGGATTCAGCTCGAACCCGGCGTCGAATTGTCGCGGTTTCGCATCGACTTCACCGAACCGTATCTGGCAGACAAACCGATCCGACTCGACAGTTCGCTGTATCTGTTCGAGCGGGAACGCGAAGGATACCAGGAAGGTCGCACCGGCTTTCAGATTGGTCTGAGCAAGCGATTTGAAGGTGGGATTCTCGATCGTTGGGCCGCGGAGGGTACGTTCCGAATCGAGAACGTCGATGTCAGCGACGTCGACGCCCTCGCACCCAGCGATATTCGCGACGCGCGCGGCAACTCGTTCCTGACCAGCGTTCGCGTCGGGCTCGTGCGCGACACGACGGACAGCCGCCTTTTCCCAACCGAGGGGTATCGGCTGAAGCTGAGCTACGAGCAGATCGGCGCACTCGGCGGCGACTATACCTACGGTCGACCCTCCGCCGGCATCACGTATTACAAGACACTTTCGCAGGACGCGTTTGAGCGAAAGAGCGTGCTCGCGCTGCGCGCAGACGCGGCGTACATCGTCGGCGACGCGCCGGTCTTCGACCGTTTCTACGGCGGCGGCTTTGGTTCGCTGCGCGGCTTTTCGTTTCGCGGCGTTTCGCCCCGGGCGGGAATTCTCGATACGCCCGTCGGCGGTGACTTTATTCTGCTCACTGCTGCCGAATACTCATTCCCGCTGTACGGCGAGAATGTGCGCGGCGTGACATTCCTTGACATGGGGACGGTGGAAGAAGGGCTGGAAATCCGCGACTGGCGCGCCTCGGTCGGCTTCGGCCTCCGCGTGAATATCGATTACCTCGGCCCGGTTCCGTTGGTCTTCGACTTCGGTTTCCCGATCGCGCGGGCCGACGAAGACGACCGGCAGGTCTTCAACTTCTCCTTCGGCGCGTCCTTCTAAAAGAAGCGTCCGGCCCCTGTGCGCGACGTTCTGATGTAATCGCGACGCGTCGGGATGCCCCGGTGCCGGTCGATCTGATGTAGCGTTAGGCCCCCGTGCCGTACGTTCGCTTGTCGTTCCGACACATCAAAATGCTGCCGTGCGGAGCGTAAATCGAGCGTCAACCGACGAATCAAAATCATCCGCGACAGTCAATGCAAAAACCCTCGCGTAAGCGAGGGGCTCAGAGTGACGTTTTTCAAACAAATCTGTGAGAAGTTCGGCGGGATTGGCGGCGCCGAGAACCGGGTGCCACTGGCGGCTTGCCGCCAGTGGCCATGGATCGCACGCGGCGGGTTACTTGATCTCTACGAGGATATTTGCGTAGTACGTCTGATCCAGCCGCTGGAACCCCGGACGCGGAATCGGGTCATATTCATACAGCGCGCCCAGTTTCAACTTCCATTGTTTCTGCGCCAGCGGAATGATGAACGCGTTGTCGGAGATCAGCCGATAGTCGCGAAGCGAGTTAAACGTCGGGAGCCAGGTGTTGCTCGAGACGAACTGCAGCGACTCGTTGATATCGATACGGTAATCCAGGCCGACCTCGGCTTGCGGATCCGTTCGCGTAAAACCATCAAAGAACGTTTCGTGGATGAAGCCGATACCGGCACGGGTTTTCAACTCGTGTTTGGGTTTCTTGATGAAGTAATATCCAAGGCCGGTAAACGCCTGTCCGCGAAACTCGAGGTTTTCGAATTCGTCATATTCGGCGTCGGCGCGCAAATACCAGAATGCCCGCTCGGTGAAGTTCAACTCGTACAAAAATCCAGTCTTCACTTCCGCCGCGGAGCGAACTTCGTTCTGCTCGGCGTAGTCGCCGGAGAGAAATACGGTCAGCAGATCGTCTTTCGTCGTCCGTGTGAAGACGACTTTGCCGCGGGCAACCAGTTGATTCGTGTTTCCTTCCTGATACGTGATTCCCGCTTCGGCGGTGAAGACGTATTTCGGCTTCATTTCCTCGACTTGTGCTTCCAGCGCCAGAACCTCCGGACTTTTGCCGTCTTCCGGCCACAGCGCAGTCATCCGACTCATGTCGAAAGGAATCTT
>JBFWWY010000266.1:0-5436 GCA_050245935.1 Phycisphaerae bacterium
GGCCCCAACGGTGCCGGGAAAACCACCCTTTTCAATCTCATTGCCGGTCGCATGACACCCGATTTCGGCACGGTGTCGCACGCGCGGAGTACGCGAATCGGGTATCTGCTGCAGGAGCCGCAGCTCCACCCGGAACGGACGCTGATCGCGGAGGTCCGGTCGGCGTTTGATGATCTGATTGCGCTCGAACATGAGATGCACGCGTTGTCGGAAACGATCGCGCGACATCACGACGATCCCGGCGTCGACGAAATGATGGTGCGCTATGACAAGCTGACCGCGCAATTTGAGGCTGCCGGCGGTTACACGATGGAACAGCGCATCGGCGAAGTGCTCGACGGCCTCGGTTTCTCGAAAGCGGATGAGCAGTTGCCGATCAGCGCCATGTCCGGTGGGCAGCGCGGCCGTGCAGCGCTGGGCAAGCTGCTGTTGCGCGATCAGAGTTATCTGCTGCTCGACGAACCCACGAACCATCTCGATATTGACGCGGTGCGCTGGCTGGAGACTTTTCTGCTGCGACATCGGGGTGGCGCGCTGATCATTTCGCACGATCGCTATTTGCTCGATCGCGTCACTTCGCGAATTCTCGACTTGCGTGACCGCAAACTGAAATCGTACGCCGGCAATTACTCGAGCTATGTCGAGCAGCGCGAGCGCGACACGCTGACCGCGCACCGGCAGTATGAAATGGATCGTGAATTTATCGAGAAGGAACGCGCGTTCATCAACAAACACATCGGCAGCCAGCGTACCGCCGAAGCGAAAGGCCGACTCAAGCGGCTGGAGCGGCGAATCGCGGACGGCGAGTTTGTCCGCGAAAAGCCGAGCGAACATCGTGCAATCGCATTGTCGTTCGACGACGTCGATACGCACAAAGGCGAGATTATTCGGCTGGTCGAGCTTGCGAAGGCGTTTGGCGAAAAGAAGCTCTTTGAAGATGTCAACGTCGGCGTGATGAGCGGGCGGCGGCTCGGCATCACCGGCCCGAACGGCACGGGCAAAACGACGATTCTCAAAATTCTGCAAGGCGAGCACGCGCCGGATGCGGGGCAAGTGCACATTGCGCCGCGCGCCCGCATCGGCTATTTCGCGCAGCAGGAATCGTTCGACGATCCGAATCGTTCTGTTTTCCTCGAAATTCAGACAAACTTCGACTATCTCGACGAAACTTCGATTCGCAATCTGCTCGCGCGGTTTTTGTTTTTCGGCGATGATGCATACAAATCGATCAGCGCGTTGTCCGGCGGCGAGCGATCGCGGATTCGCTTGCTGAAGCTCATCCTCGACACGCCGGACGTGCTGCTACTGGACGAACCGACGAACCATCTCGACATTCAGTCGTGCGAGGCGCTCGAAGGTGCGCTCCGCGAGTTTCCGGGCACGATTGTCGTCGTGAGCCACGATCGCTACTTCATCGACAAGCTCGTCGATCAACTGCTGGTCGTGCGGCCAGAGGGACACCGCCTCGTCGTCGGCAATTATTCGCGTTACGTGCAGATCATCGACAATGAGAACGCCGAGCAGCGGGCCGAAGTCGCGGAGGAGAAGAAGCAGACGCGGGCGAAGGTTGCGGCGAAGAAAAAAACCGCAGCGCCGCAATCTCCTTTTGCGAAATTCTCGCTGGAAAAGATCGAAGCGGAGATCGAAACGCGCGAACAGCGCGTGCGCGAGATCGAGACCGCGTTCGCCGACGCGGAGACGTATCGCGACGCGGAAAAATCGGTGCGCCTGCGCGAGGAGTTTGAAGGACTCAAGACGGAACTCGCGGAATTAACGCAGATCTGGGAAGTAAAGATTGAGGAGTTGGAGAAGGCGTAGCACTGGGAATCGCGCCATCCCGGCTTTCATCGGGACAAGGCCCGATCAAGTGTCGTGCTTCCGATGATGGAATGTGGAATTCTCAGTTGGAATCTGCGTAAGATTCTGCGACAATAGGTGCGTGGGGAACGTACGCACTCAACTGGCCAATTTTGTTCATAGGAGCGAGCCGCGTCCATGAATCACCGCCTGCATCGTCGAATCGCAATTATTATCGGCTTGTGTGCAGGTGCGGGTCTGGTTGCTGGCGTCGCATGCCCGGCGCCCGCACCGCCGACGCCTCCTTTTGTCGGCGGAAATCCGTTCCCCACCAACCCGCTCCCGACAAACACCAACGCGAATGCCGGAGCGAACGACAACGGCGATACCACGGGGCCGCCGGCCCCGAACAAGAACAGTAATTCTTCTACGAATGACAATTCAACGACCGGTCCGCCGCGACCGAATGCGAACAGCAATTCCAGTGGCAATGGGAACTCCAACAGCAATGGCAACACGAACAACAACTCCGGCCCCCCTGCCGCGCCGATGTTTGACGACTTGCCGAACCTGACGATTCCGGCAGGCCAGCCGTATCGGGGCGAACCGCTCCCGTTGCTGGCAGGTTCCGCGCCGCTGAACTGGACGCTGCAACAGGGTCCGGAGGGACTTCAGATTGACGCCGCGCAAGGTTACCTGACATGGGAAAACCCCGTCCCCGGCCCGTCGGCCTACACGGTGCTCGTGGTCGTTTCGAACAGCCTGGGCACCGACTTTGCTGCGTTTCAACTGACGGTTGAAGAAGTATTTTCTCCGACGTTTGAACGGCTCAGCGTTTCCGCCTCCGGCGCGCAGGCGAATTTGGAAAGCGAAGATCCCTCCGTTTCCGATAACGGGAATCGCGTCGCGTTTCAGAGTGCGGCGTCGAATCTTGTTCCCAGCGATATGCCTGACGACATCGTCCCGGATACGAACAGCGCAACCGACATTTTCGTCGTGGATCGCAGCGCGGGCACGATTCGCCGGGTGAATCTGACGAGTGCCGGCGTCCAAGCAACCGTTCCGAGCCTGCGACCGAAGATTTCAGGTGACGGCAATTTCGTCGCGTTTCAGTCGTTTGCCGACATCTTTGCAACCGACGACAACAATAGCACGTCCGACATCTTTGTTGTGGAGCTTGCAACCGGCGACATCGAACTCGTCAGCCGTAACAGCGACGGCGACGTCGGCACCGGCGGCTCCGTCGATGCGGCGATCAGCGGGGACGGACGACTGGTGGCCTTCGCCAGCATCGCGCCGAATCTCGTCGCGAATGACACAAACGGTGTAGCAGACATCTTCGTCCGCGACCGCGAGGCGGGGACGACCGTTCGTGCCAGTGTTCATTCAGACGGAACCGAAGCGGATTTCAGTTCCAGCAGCCCGGCCATTTCTCGCGACGGACGGTATGTGGTCTTCGCGAGCATTGCGACGAACCTCGTCGACAACGATACCAACGGCGCGTCGGATCTGACCGCAGGCGAAGATATCTTCGTTCACGATCTTCAAACCAGCGAGACCATTCGCGTCAGTGTTTCCACAGGTGGTGCACAATCAGACGGCCGTTGCCAGCGACCGGCGATCGGCGGTGCCGATGGCGAACTGATCGCTTTTGTCAGTGCCGCGACATCGCTCGTACCGTTGCAGGACTTCGACGGATTTGATGACGTGTACGTGCACAATCGCCTTACCAACGAGACTTCGCTCGTCAGCCTCAACGAAGCCGGAAATCTCTCGGGGAATGGTGCTTCGCGTAATCCAGCCATTTCCAGCGACGGGCTGTTTATCGCCTTTGACAGCACGGCGACGGACCTCACATCCGAAGCGGATAACAACGACGCACTTGATGTATTTGTCCACGCACTTGCGACCGGGAAAAATCGGCTGATCAGTCAGAATGATGATGGCGAAATCGGCAATGATGAAAGCTTCTCGCCGATCCTCACGGCCAATGGACTGATTGTGGTGATGGAAAGCAAAGCACAGAACTTTTCCGCCTCGGATACCAATATGTTCGCGGATATTTTCCTGCGCGATCTGTCAAATTGAATCTCGATAGCGGGAGCGAATGCTCGTGCTCAGTGCGGCTCGAGCTTTGCATACCTTTGCGGGGATCAAAAATCTCGTGCATTTCCATCTCGAAGCCGGCCGCCCATCAGCATCGCTAAGTGCCGACATAAGCAAAACTTACTGATCGACGCCAAAATGTCGTCGCAAAGCTCCAGAGCGGTATGCCGTCCGGATAAAATTACTTGGATGAATGTCGTCCTGCGCGCCTTGAGATTTGGAAACCGAGTTGCTAGCTTTGACGCTGCGAAAAGTTGGTTTCGAGTGGGCTTCTTGTTTCACACGTTCGTGATCAGCCGGGCTTCGTTCTTCCCGCTTGATTGGGTGTAAGATTCCCGACTCTCTTCCGCGTCCGATATTTCTGTAGTGTCGGTACGCGGGAAACCCTTCATACGACGAGATTTGTTGGCGCTGCGATGAGGAAGCTGCGGATGATCCGCGGTGGCATCGCATTGGGCACTATTTATTGAGGAGGAATTGGGACATGAATCGAGTCTGGATCTGTGTAATGGCCGGCGTATTCGCCGTGTCCGCCTCGGCATCCTCGTGGAGCTGGTATTCTCACAAGAACAACAACAAGAAGTCCTACGTGAAGCGTTGCATCCAGAAATGGAACAACGACAAGCACGACGCGGACAAAGACCACTCCAGCAAGTCGAAATCACACAAAAAATTCTGGTGGTCGAAAAAAGACCACAATCCGAAGCCCTCGACACCGAAGTGCTGCAAGAAGGACTGCAAGAATCAAAAATGCTATGGCAAGTGGTGCAAACTGGATCATTGCAGCAAGTGCAAGAAGAGCAGCAAGTGCTGCAACGACGATTGCAAGAACAAGAAATGCTACGGTTGGTGGTGCAAACTGCGACACTGCCCGAAGTGCAAGCCCTGCCCGCCGAAAGAGCCGGATTGCCCGGACACCACGCCGTCGATTGACATTCGCAAGCAGGAAGAAGGTCCGGACATGCGCACCGTCGCACCGGGCAGCGACGTGGACTTTGTGATCGAGATCACCAACACCGGCGATGAAGACCTCACCAATGTCGTGGTCACATCGGACGATGCAGCGGAATGCGCGATGACGGTCGGCAATCTCGCGATCGGTGAAACGGTGACGTACATCTGCTCGCGATTTGATGTGAGGGAAGATTTCACCTGCAGCGTTACGGTCACTGGTTCCAGCCAGTGCGAGACCGTGACTGACTCCGATGAGTCGAGCATCAAGGTCGAAGAGATGGGATGTCGCGTCGAGTGTGATGCGGTCGTGGTCGAAGTCATCGCCATGAAGAAAGGCGTCATTGAAGTCACGTTCTCCGTCACGAATGATTGCGGCGTCGCAGATGCCTACGTCGACACCGGCTGCACGACAGCAGACGTAGCCGTCGGCACGGAGATCGAACTCGAATGTGTTCCGGACAACAACGGCGACAACGGCACCGGCGAACCGGGCGAAAACTGCCGCGCGGACTACGAAGGAAGCCTTCTCGTCGTGAAAGCGCCGGAAGCATTTCTGATTGTCGAAACGCTTGATGAAGC
>JBFWWY010000267.1:0-5436 GCA_050245935.1 Phycisphaerae bacterium
CTTCCGATCTGAACTCGACAACGCGATTGTTTACGCCGTCGGCGACAATGACCTGGCCGTCGGCGAGGACGGCAACGTCGGTGGGAAAGCGCAGGGGCACTTCCGGCGTTTGCAGTACCCTCTCTGACTCAATCAAAAATTCCGCTTGTGCGGCAGATACCAGACACATTGCGCATGTGATCATTCGCATCCACAGGCCGCCCACGACGGTTGCGCCGCAACGATAGTTTGAACGCGGGAGGCTAATCATTGGGCTCCCGCGTCAATTGCGGCAGATGGAACTCCTGCCCGCGCTCGATGCTCTCAATCATTCTCGTAATCGGCGCATCGATAAGCTTGTCCTGACGTCCCGCAGGATATCCAAATTTGTCGAATTGCACGGCACCGGCTGATTTGTGACAATCGCTGCATCGCAACGGCTGCGCGCGTCGCAACGGGTGAATGGACTCGATCAACAATTCGCGCGTTTTCGCATCCAGCGTGGAACCACGGGCAAGATAATCCCTCACTTGTGCCTGCGTGCCGGGATGGCCCAGCGTCGGCTTCCCGTTTTCATCGGCAATCGCAAGCTTTGCGCCATATGCCCCCCCGCGAAACGCTTGGTCGACGGCAACCGTGGCCCGCTGTACGAGTCGCTTGAACGTTTCATCGGAAGCGCGGACAGCTTGAAGATGGTCGGCGAGTTGTTGAAGGCGCGGCGCAGCGCCGGGCTGGCCGGCCGCGCCGCGAAGCAACGTGACGATTTCGCGCTGCGACGCTTCGTCAAATGTCATCGTCGACTCATGCCGCGTCAGCCAATCATACGCGGCCAACAACGGCGGCGGCGCTGTCGCGGCACCGGTCTGCGGGTCATACCAGACAAGCGGCAGTTGCGGCGAGTCGATCGCAACGTGACATGCGCCACAATGAAGCGCCGAGGCGTGCATATTCAAAAAAGCGCGCACTTCGCGCCGCGCCGAGTGCGGAAGCGGCCCGTGACAACCACTGCGGGTGCAGTCGTTTTTTGCATCGAACGGCAACAGCGACGTGATGCGATGATAATGCGCCGGAGGCGTGCGCGGATTCTCCACGGCGCCGAGCGCCGCCCAGGTGCCCGGTTCACGAACCACGTCTTCGATTGTCGTATGCAAGGGCAAATCGGTGACTTGCGACGGCGGCGGATGTTCCACCAGAATGCCCACGATCAGATATTTCAGCGCGAGGAATGTGAGCGTCACGACGACGACGCCCAGAGCCAGCGCATAAAGCCGAATCGCGAGATTCGGCAAGGCGCATATCCCCCACCACGCGGCCTGTACAATTTTGCGCGCGGCGGTGCGAACGCGGGTTTGCAGCGCGACCTTTGTCATTGTGGCGCCTCCGCTTGCTCGATCCCGAGTTCCCGCGCAATGCGCTCGACCATCCCGCGATGCCATGCCGCCAACACACCCGCCGGCGTCCGACCGGTCAGCGTCGCCATGGAAAGCGGGACAGCGTGCGGCGACAACAACACATCCGAGAGGTGGAGAATGCCGATGTAACTGACCGCGAGAAACGCTTCATCCGCATGTGCGATTGCCGCCAGCGTCAGGCCTTCTCCGCCGAGCAGTCGCGACGCGAGTTGCTCAGACCAGAGAATGATGCCGGTGACGCCGAGCAATACGCTGCCCCAGAACACGGCGAGATAGCCGAACTTTTCCTTGAGACTGAAGCGTTCAAACGGCGGCGGCACTTTTTCGAGAAACAGACTGTAGCGGACCAGCCACCAGAGATTCTTTGCGTCGTCCCACGTGAGCCAGAGCGGAAGTTGATTCAGCGCCTGCCAAAGCGAGATCGGATTGCCGTCTCGGCGGGCGCGCCGCATGCGTTGCCGGATACCCCAGACAACATAGGCCGCGTGCGCGGCGAGGCCGACGAGGAGTGCAACACCCAACCAATGGTGAATGTTGCCAGCAATTGCCACGCCGCCGAGGCCGTCGACAACGAAGCGGGACCACGCCTGGTCGGCGAATTTGAGCGGCAACCCCGTGAGTGCCAGCGCGATGAAGACGAACGCGAGATACCAATGCTGATAGCGCTGCAGCGGCGTATAGCGCTGAAGTTTGGCGCGGCCTTCCGGATGTTGCTGAATCCGTTGCGCAAGATGTTCGATTCGATGCACTTCATCGGATTTGCGGCCGAAAACGAAATGCAGCAACTCCAGCACGGAAACCAGGGCCCACGGCGTGAACGCCGCCGTGGTCAGCACAACAAAGCATAACGCGAGAAAATGCGCCGCGGTGCCGCGCGCCGCGGCAAGTTCGAGGTGCACCGCCGTTGCAGCGATTGCAGGGTCCGCCCCCGGGTGACACGCGAGCGAACGACAAGAATCCGCAATGTTGCTCTCGTGCACCGACGAGTTCGGGTCGGCGGCGGCGAGCATCATGTGGCCGTTCGCGCCGTCCCGCACATGACATGACACGCAGCCTGCGGTTGATTTGTCGCCGAGCAACGCCGCCTTGCCGTGATAGCTATGCAGGTAACTCGAAACGGGATCGTGCGCACCGTAATGCTCTTGAAACAACGGATCGCTGTGACAAACAGCGCATACCTGCGCCTGCTCGACACTGGGGCGAGCCGGCAGCAAACGGGCGGCGACGTGCTGCATCGCGAAGGCAACATCGATCGGCATCTGTTGCAAATGGCACACGTCGCAGCGATCCATCGCTCGGCCCACCACGTTTCCAATTTCCGGCAAAAGATTCGCGACGTTACGAAAGACCGGCTCATCGTGACAGAACAAACACTGCGATTGATCCGGTCGGATCAATGGGCCGCCGGTGTGATGCAGATCCGTCAGTGCCGCGCTGTTGTGCGCGCTGGTTTCGAGCATGGCCGCCACGTTTTCGTGACTGAATCTTTTCACAGTGCTGGTCGTCGAGCTGAGGTGACACACTTGCGTGCAACTCACAACCGGCATCTTGCCATGGGGAATGACACGGGCAGCGTCGGCGTCGTGACAATCGGTGCATGCCAGCCGCGCGTGCGGACCGAGCGCCTGCTCGTAGTAGCCGGCGTCTACCGAAAGCAGTCGCAATTCATCGCGCGACTCGCTCGGATAAGCGAGGCCCGTGTATTGATGGCAGAAAAGGCAATTATCCCGATCGTCAGCGATCGCGGGCGAAGGTGAAATCGCCACGCGGAGAAGGCAAGCCCAGACCGCAACGCCGCGACTCATTCGTAAGAGCTTAAGAAATCTGGACTTACGCCTTAATTCGCGAAGCTGTCCGCTCCGACTCTTTCTGATGGTGGCTTTCATGGCGTCCAAAAAAATTTGGTGAAGTGTCGTTGTATTCTGTTGGCGCATGTGCGGGACGAGTATAGCATTTCAATTGGAAGGTTCGACTCAATTCGCCAGTGTTCCAAAGACAAAATTTTTTTGACGATGATGCGCCATGGCTTTCGGCCGAGTCGCTGCGCATTTGTCACTTGGGAGCGCGACGATGAATCGCCTTCGAACACTTCTCACACCTGCGACGACGGTTTCCGGATTTCTCTTTTGCGCGCTGTTCGGCGTCGCGTTGACGACGGGCGGTTGTCCGCTCGTGCCGATGCCAACGGACAACAGCAATAGCAACGACAATTCGGCCAACAACAATTCAGCAAACCAGAACACAAACGACAACAGTGACAAAGGCGACAGTGGGCTGACGGGTCAGTTCATCGGATCCGAGCGCTGCTCAATTTGTCACAATAACATTCACAACGACTGGACACAGACGTTGCACGGACGCGCGCTGGAGACGCTTGAAGAAATCGGTCAGGCTGAAAATAGTGCGTGTCTCCCCTGCCACGTCGTCGGCTTCGGTGAATCCGGCGGTTTTGTCGATCGCGCGACGACCAATTCTCTCGCGGGAGTCGGTTGCGAAGCCTGTCACGGTCCGTCACGTGCGCACGCCGAAAACGTGAATGACGAATCGCTGCGGCCGCCGAAGAACATTGCCTCGGAAGTGTGCGGCATGTGTCACACCGGCTCGCATCATCCTAATTTCGATGACTGGCAGGAAAGCGGCCACGCCGAGGTTGTCGCCGAGGTTGCGCCGCGATTCGAGATGGGCGAGTCGCTGAATGCGTGCGGCACGTGTCATTCCGGCGATTTCTTCTATCGCTCGATCTTGAATACGGAAACATTGTCGGATGACTTCCTGATGGATGTGGCTCCGGAAGATCAGCATGCCGTGGAGTGTGCGATTTGCCACGATCCGCACCGACGCACCGGCAATGCACCGACGCCGGAAGATGGCCGCGATTTTCAGTTGCGCTATCCGGAGGTTGCGAACCCGACGCCGACAAACACCATCGATGCCGCTACCGATTCCAAGCGATTTAACCTTTGCGGACAATGTCACCATTCGCGCGGACGCACCTGGGATTCCGGCTCGCGCGCACCGCACCACAGCAACCAGGCAAATGTGTATGTAGGCGAGATGCCGCTTCCCGACGAGGAAAGCACCCCGCTGGTGCTGAGCCGCGTTTCGGTTCATTCGTTTGCCGTGGAACAATGCGCAACGTGCCACATGTATCGGCAGGATTTCCAGGACGAACAGGCACCCGCGATTTCAGGCCACACCTTCCGCGTCAACGAGAACAGTTGTGCGACATCGGGCTGTCACCCCTCAATGGCCCAGGCCGAAGCAGTGAAGAACACGCTGCAGATGGAAGTTCAAGCACGACTCGACAGCATTCTGACGCGCCTCGGCGATCCGGCCACGTGGCAGTATTCGTCTGATGGCGGCCCGGCGGACCAGAGCACAGTCTCCGATCGCGTGAAGCAGGCGCGCTTCCTTTACTACTACACCTTGAACGACGGCAGCCTGGGCATTCACAATCCGGCATACGTCCGCGATATGCTGGAAAAGGCCGAAGAGTTGCTGACTGCGGAAGGACTCTAGGGTTAGCTCAGCAGCGCCCGACCCGCCGGGATCGCAAAAAGCCGCGCGACGAAATCGCGCGGTTTTTTGCATGTCTTTCGTTTGTATGTTCGAGAACCTTGTGGCGGCAGCCTACGGCAACTCGTGAATGCGTCCGGCAATCTCCGCCGCGCGGTCGACGGTCAGCTCAAAAACGTTGCCGGTTCCGTTGTGACAGCGCAGGCAAACGAAATCCACGGTGACCGCTGCGCGCCCCGCGCCGTCGGTCACGACTTCGGTGCCATCCGCGGAAAACATCGCAAGAAAATCTTGCGGACGAACATCAATGCGGAAAACGTGCGATCGCACGTCCCCGATACGTCCCGCACTGCCGGCCGCGTCGGCGGCGGCCATCAACACATTTTTGGTCGCATAGGGCATGTGGCAACTCTCGCACGAAAGCGACTCGCTGATGTTTCCGCGCACGACCATTGCGCCTCCGTGGCCGGCCATGGATGTGTCCGCGTGGCAAACCCGGCACTCGTTCCGAATAGCGGACGCACGATCC
>JBFWWY010000268.1:0-5428 GCA_050245935.1 Phycisphaerae bacterium
GCAGGTGTTCCATTTCGCCCGGCGGTCGGCGCCGCTCGACGACCAACCCCAGCGTGCCCGGCGGACGCGTCGGCGCGTGCGGAACGCCGCCCGGAATGAAGAACGTTTCGCCTTCCCGGATCGGGTTGTCCTTGATCCTCCCATTTTCGATGGTGCGGACAATCACGTCGCCTTTGATCTGATAGAAAAATTCTTCGGAGTTGGTGACGTGAAAGTCGTTTCGCGCGTTCGGACCGCCGACGATCATGACGAAAAAATCCTCGCCGTCATACAGATACTTGTTGCCGACCGGCGGTTTAAGATCGCCGCGATTCTTTTCGATCCAGTTCATCAGATTCAGCGATGGTTCAGGCTTCATGAGCGGGCTCCTTGAAGCGGACTCTGTTCTTCATTCTGCGGTACGTAATTCAGCCATGATAAACAGAACCGTGCTTTTGTGGAGCAGCGATTCCAACACGATTTGCTGCAGAGACTGGAGGATCCTGTACGCCAATCTGAATGCGACCTTAGGACCGGGCCGGGCGGGGCTGGCGCTGATATGGATGCGCAGTCCGGCGGTGTGATGATTACTCGCTGCGCAGCGCGAGCTTTAATTCAGCGGCGAAGGACGGATGTTCGCGGGGATCGAGCTCCTCACGATCGAGATACGTTCCGCCGAGCTTGTACACGAAATCTTTTCCGGCGTCTTTGCCTTTTGTGCTGCGGACGACCATGCCCCGCGGGGTGACGAGCAGCAGCACGCCGTCGTCGATCTCGTCATTGAGCCGGTACGGCTCCGCGGATTCGGCACTCGTCGTATCTTTGATGTAGACCGCCGGTTCGCCGCGCAGCGACGTCGCACCGACAAGACGGAAGTTTCCGGCGTCCTTGCGCGGATCAACCGGGGGAGGCTTGGGGTCTTCCTTGCGTACAACGACCGGCTCGGTTTTCACTTGTTCCTGCTGCTCTTCCCTAACGGGGGGTGGTGGCGGCGGAGGCACGTACTCCGCAAAAATATTCGTCGCCGCAATGCGGTCGTATTCCGACAATTCACGTGCCAGAGAAGGCGTCTCGCTCTCGGCGACGGCAGGCAACGGACGCACGGGGATATCGCCGAGCGTGGGATGAGAGAGTTTCGGTAAGGTAATCGTGGAGACCACGAGCGAGATATTCAAGTCGGGACCTTCTGGTTCAGGTCGTCCGCCGCGCTTCTTCTTTTCCGCCGCCGATTCTTGTTCGGCGGTAAGGTTCACTGTCTCAACACGGAGCATGTAGTTGCGACGATACAGGTCCAACAGCAGGGCGACGGTTTCCTTGAGCTTGCCTTTTGCGGAAATCGATACGGGAAGAACGGCAGTGCCGTCCTTCGTTTCGCTGATACTTTGTGCCTTGACCGTGAGCTCCCCGCGGCTGAAGCCATGTTTCTCCAGAAGCGAGTTGATGTCTTCGCGGAAACGCCGCATGGCGACTTCGTTATTCGCGGCCAGCGTCTGACTGGTCAGTGCCATGTAGCGTTCGGCAACGTCGCGCAGTTCGAAGTCGCGTTTGTTTTCCAGCTCATCGAGTTCGAGGTAGGCGTTTTCGATGTTCTTCTTCTGCTGGTCAAACGGCTGAATAATCAGTTTTTTCGCCAGCGCAATGCTGCCCCAGACACCGATGGTGCCGACCACGCCGATCGCCAGGACTCGTTCACGTGACGTCAAGTATCAGCTCTCCCTGCAAACTGTAGCCGACGTGTGCTACCGACCATCAAAAATCACGCAGTGCTTTCTTACGATCTTTTTCACGGATGCCCGCATTGTCGTAAAAGTCTTTCAGTTCCCGCAGCCAGATATCGATGTCGATTGTACCCTCAAATTTGCGGTTGGATGACAATCCGCCTTCCCGCCAGGTGTTGGCCTTGAGCGCATATTTTTTGCCGCCGTCTTCTTCCACTTTCGTCAGTTGATCGACAAACGTGCTGGGAACGTCGAAGGTGTCCGCCTGCAGTTGTTTGACGTCAATCTTGGCGGCGCGATTGTCCAGCCGCACCTGTTTGACGATCATCTTCTTACCAGGATCAACGGCGGCATCTGTCAGCGCGAGCAGTTCCTCCGGCCAGACTGCGCCCTGGTTCCACTCCTCGATGCGGTCGATCTGCTGTTTGATCTTCAGGCGTGCCTTCACGTCTTCGCGAAGAGCTGCGATCTGTTCCTGCACTGCCTGCAGCTCGCGGGCACCTTTCTGATACTTCACAAAGTAAAACGCACCAAGCGCCACGACAACGGTGGCGGCTGCCAACACGCCGGTGCGGATGCGCTGCTTCTGCACCTGTCCGCGCGGGATCGGCCGTTTGGGATTGAGAAAATCGAGTTCGAGCTTGCCGGTTCGGCTCAGCCCCCACGCCAGGCCGAGTGCTGCGGAAAATGCCCGCAGCATGTCGCCGGTCCGGGCGTCCACGCCGAGTGCGCGGGTCGGATTGAACAAATCACAGGGAATGCCGAGCCGCTCGGTCGCGACCTCACGCAAACGATGCTCGATATTCGCGGCGATGCCGACACCGCCGGCAATGATGACATGATTGATTTTGACGCCCGGTTCCGTCGCACGGAACGCCTGCAAGGACCGTGTCATCTCTACGACGAGTTTATCCACGGCGTGATCGATGCGGCCTTCCGGTGATTCCAGATCGCGGGCCGAAAGAATCTTGGAATCTTCGCTGACGGTGAGATGCCCGCCGGGCGTGGGCATCTCGACATTCGCGGCGCGGGAAAACCCAAGCCGACCTTCATGAAAAATGTTGATTTCGCTCATGTACGCGCCGACGTCGACGAAGAGCATGTTCATCGGCTCATGTGTCGACAGCGCGCGCACCGCGCTCAGATTGGCGTAGGGGCGAAGACCGATCCGCGCCGGCGTCAGCCCGGCACGCCGACAGGTCTCGATGATCTTTTCGAGTGACTTCTTCAGCACGGCAACGAGGAGGACTTCCGTCGCCAGATTCTTGTCGTCGCGTGCGAGCACGACGTGATCGATTTCGGCATCGTCGACGGAAAATGGCAATTCGCGCAGGGCCTGGAGTCGTACCACGTCCGGCAACTCGCGATCCGGCGTCGGTGCGATGGAGAGACGGTTGATCACCGCTTTGTCGCGCGGAATGTCAACGAGCACTTGTTTGAGCTTGATCTTGTGGGCACGCAGCTTGGACGCGATGAAATCGCCCATCGCCTCCGCGTCGTCGGGCTTGACCTCAGGCGGAAGCGCTTCACGATGTGCCGCTTCCAGCGTCGCGCCGCGCAGTTCGCGCCGCGCGACCAGAATGCGCAGGTGCCGCCGATCCCAGTCGAGGCAGAGAATATTTCGCGAGAGTCGATTCAAGTCATTTTCCTCACTGCGTCTGCACGTCTGTGACGATGCTATCGCGATCTACGGGCCAGGCAACGCCCAGGGCCGTCAGATCTCGTCGATAGAGCGTCTACGCGATGGGGCCGATCATCTCGATGATCCATTCCACGCGGTGGGCCGCTTTCGTGTGATCGGCATATCCGACGATCTCCACATGAAACTGATACGCTTTCGTGGTGACGTAGGGTGCAATCTGATGGAAAGTAATCGTATCGACCAGCCCCGAAGTCACCAGCCACGCCGGCGTGCGCAAATCCTGCGGGGTCAATGTCGCGCGTGTGGCCACGATCGAACTGACGAGATCAGGCGTTATTCCTGGAATAATCGCCAATACCTGCGGCGGTGCGGCATTGATGTTGATCAGTCCGACGATGCCGGTCTGGTTTACCGTCTGCGGATTCTGCAGCGAAAATGCGTCAAGAATGAGGGGCAATTCTTCAGCAGTGATTGGATTGTTCCGGAGCAAATTCGGCGGCAGGGTTCCGGGCGCAGGCGGTGCGTCCCCCTCAATGGTCCCCGGAGGCGGCACATAACCGACAATGTAGAGCTGTGCCACGCTTGTCAGTTGCGAAAAATCAAAATTACTCGACTTGAGCTGCGTGATGAATGCCGCCGACCCGGAACTCAGCTCGCCGTCGGGGAACATCGCGGTGATCTGGGCGGCAATCGCGCCCGCCTGACCGTTCAGATTGATACGCGGCTTATTTGACAATGTCGTGTCGGGCTCACGCGAGGAAACGGTGAGAAAGGGTGCGACGCCGGGGTTCAGCGTGCCATCGGCGTTGTCCCAGAACGGCCAGGATGCGTCGCCGTCGTCTTCGTTCGGGTCGAGCATGCCGTTGCGATTCACGTCTTCACCGTACAGCGCGATCGCGTTCCAGCCCTTTACGACCAGCAGTTCTTCGACCGTATCAAACGGTCCATTCTTTGCACTGTAAGGCGGTGTCAACGTGTTGTACCAGTCGTTTTCCGCACCGTTGGGACTGAGGTCGTCGTCTTCGTCGCGCCAGTCGATCACGGCGTCGATCAATTCGCCGGGATTTTCGATTTCCAGCGCCGTCAGGAGCGGCGCGATCAGCGCGCCGAGTTGCTGCGGCGTCGCCGTGTTGAGATTCAGCTTGGCGGATTCCGGTGTGATGCCGTAGCGGAAGCGTTCGAGTTGCGGGTCGAAGATTGGGGCGCACACCGCGTACCGCCACGCCTCCGGTGCCGTCAATCCCGGACCGACAATGCCGTTGCGCGTCGGCGGTTGCGACTGCCGCACAGGGTCTTTTTCACGGTCGAACGTCGGCGCATACACGAGCGCGTGACGGAAGCGGTTTGGCACGTCGTACCATTGCGACGCGTCATGCTTCGCCACGCGCAAGGTCGCGATGACTTCCTCGAGGCCCGATTCGGCGGCGAGCCGCGCCTGCTGTAAGTCGCGATGCGCCGTCAGCCCGGCTGTTTCAGCGCGAAGAAAGAATACGAACCCAGCCATCGTGAGCGTCAGCAATCCGATGATCACGAGGACAATGGGGAGGATCATCGCTGACCGGCTGAGAGCCGGTCCCCCACGATGCTGTAATCTCCGTCTCTCCGTGCCGGACATTCGTAGCGTCCGTGCCCCCGTGCCGGACGTTCTGTAGCGTCCGCGCCTCCGTGCCGGACGTCTTAGCTGTAGCGTCCGCGCCTCCGTGCCGGACGTTTGTAGCGTCCGCGCCTCCGTGCCGGACGTTTGTAGCGTCCGTGCCCCCGTGCCGGACGTTCCGCATTGACTGATCACGGCAACCCCTCCACGCCGAGCTGGTCGCTCATCTGCTTGCCGACGCGCTGAAACCGGCTGGAGAAAAACTTGTCGGCGGCGGGGATGCGAACCACAGCGGTGTAGCGATCCGGCCGCCACAAGTCGTCGCCGTACGGGTATTCGTCGAGCGGGTATTCCTGCAGATCATCGTCTTCGAGTTCCGCGTTGAGAATCGGCTTGAATCCGACGGTGATCGCGATGAGCTGCGGCAGGGAGTTGCCTTCGGTGATGTCCCAGCGGACGTCCCACTCGACGCCGTCGTAGTAGCGAAACTCAAGG
>JBFWWY010000269.1:0-5417 GCA_050245935.1 Phycisphaerae bacterium
GCATCGATTTCGCCGACGTCTCCCTGGTCATTTACTGTGCAGGTTGCGGGTTGGTTCTTGCGGAGCATATCGATCTGAAAACGTAGCTTGCCTTTTTCCACATCTGCGCGCGCGAATAGTGGGCAGGCTTCCGGAAATCGTTCCTGCACGGCCGCGACGGCGTGTGCGAGCTTCGTCTCCGACGCTGCGAGCAAATCTGCAAGTTCACGCTCGTCGGCGGCCTGAACGTTCCCAGAAACCATCAGAACTGCTGAATAAATTGCCCACGACACCATGCGAAATCGCAACATGTTTGACCTCCCGGGATGGATTGGGGTCCCATTATAATTCTGCGACGGCCGAACTGATATGGCATGCCTCACTACGTTGTATCTTTCGGTGCGGTGCCGGATTCTAAATCGCGACCAAAAAAATCAATATCAAAGTATCAAAGCCGCACGCGAGTGCCTCTTACGAATTGCGAGCCCTTTTTTGCCCATTTCGGGCGATCCGACCGACGGTGTGCGTGTTTCTGCTTCCATGTTGCACCTCGTTCGCCGGAGACGAGATCACTCCATTCTAAAGGAGCCGTGTTGTGAGAAGCATGACGCTGCCGACTGTACCGACCGTAATGATCGCAATCTTTTTCTCTGGAGCGCACTTGCTCGTTGCGCCCGCCGCTGCCGAAGCGTGGCGATTGATCAAGCCGACCAATTCAGGCATCCCCGGCGAAGCGGTGCGGTCCGCTCGTTTCGCACCCGACGGCAAACTGTGGGTCTCTGCCCGCTGGCCGTTTTACGGCGAGGGCGGCGTTGGCATTTATGACCTCCAGAACGAGACGTGGGAAACGTACGCCGACTGGGATTCGCCGATTCCCAGTCAATATGTCAATGAAATACAGTTTGCCGCTGATGGTTCCGTGTGGATGGCATGCGGCCTCGGCTCCGGCCCGGGCGGCCTCGTGCACAAAGTCGGCGACCAGTGGACTGTGTATGACGCGTCGAATTCGCCGCTGCACCACAACATTGTGCGAACGATCGAGTTCGATTCGGAAGGCCACGTTTGGCTGATCAATTACGGCTCGCAGGAACAGCAATCCTCGCTCTTCGAATTTGACGGCGTGAACTGGCGCGAGTTCACCGTGCCCGATGACATTCCATTCGCCGCGCCCTGGGACGGCCTGGCGTCGCTCAAGATCACGCGCGACGATCATGTTTTCGTCACGAATATCGCAGTGCCCGGTATGGCAGAGTTTGACGGCGAGACTTGGCAATTGCACGAATCGCTCGAACGTCTCGGCGGGATGTACGAAGATTCGCGCGGCGTGTTGTGGATCATCGGCGGGCTTGGCTCCGTGAATTATTACCAGTTCGATCGTACGACCGAAACATTCAGCATCGTCGATACGCCGCTCGACGGCTCGTCGCCGGGGACGATCTTCCGCGATCGCGACACCCGCATTTATCTCACCAACTCCAGCGGGCAGGTCATCCGCACGAGCGACTTCGGCGAGACGTGGTCGAGCTTCACTTTTGAAGGGCTACGGGTTTCGTCGATCGCACAGCAGGACAACGGCGACTTCTGGGTCACAACGCCGGGCGCGGTTCGTCATCTCGATGAAAATGGCACGTGGATCGAAGCGTTCAATACCTACAACACCGGGATTCCTGACGACACGTTCGAGCAACTCTACCGTGCACCCGACGGCAACATGTGGTTTGTTACGGCTGAAGCCGGAATTTCCGAATACGCCGACGGGCGTTACCACAACCGCGGCAGCCACAACCCCAATGAACCTTGGCCCGTCCTCGCCGACGGCGCTGACAGCATGTTCGTGGATCGCGCGGACAACGTTTGGTTTGGCACAAACGGCGTCGGTCGCATCGATCCAGCCGGACAGCTCACGCTGTGGGATTGGCGCAACACCAGTTCCTTCGGCGTGATGAACGGGCAAGCCGTTGGCGAAGACCTCAACGGCGATATCTGGGTCGGTTCCCAGTACGGCGGCATCTATCGATTCAGCGACGCAACGTGGGATCTCCTGCCGCTCGGCGACGGCGGATTTTCCGGCAGCGATGTGCAGGCGATCGCGCACGACTCTGCCGGCAACATGTGGGTCGCGGCGCCGGCGGCGATTCATTGCTTTGACGGCGTGACGTGGACGAGTTGGAACATCTATGACGATCCCAGCTTTCCATATATCGGCTTCATTCGTTCGATGGGCATCTCGCCGGACGACACGGTCTGGATCGGATTGCGCGCCGGCTTCGCGCGTTTCGACGGCGACGGCTTCACGGCCTTTACGCAAGCCAATTCGCCGTTGCCCGGTGAATCCGTCGAGGGTATCGCGTTCCGCGAAAGTGATGGGCTGATGGCTGTGAGTTCGCATACGTTCCAGGCCAGTACGCCGTTCCCGCACGGGTTGATCCTGATCGATGGTGCCGCCGAAGATCCCAACAACTGGACGATTTACGACACCACCAATTCTCCGATGCGCCATTATCAGCTCGGCCACGTAGCCTTCGACGGCGACGGGAACCTGTGGTTGGAGACGCAGACGGAAGGGGTTGCGGTGCTGCTCATTGGTGACAACGGCTTACCAGGCGACCTGAACTGCGACGGCCTCATCAGCGTCAGCGACGTCGGCCCGTTCGTGATGGCGCTGACAGATCCTGCGGGCTACAGTGCCGTGTTCCCGGATTGCGACATCACAAACGGTGATCTCAACGACGATGGCGTTGTGAGCGTGGGGGACATCGGTGAGTTTGTTGCGCTGCTCACCACCAATTAACACACCCGCGATGACAAAAACAGCCGGAGCAAAATCCTCCGGCTGTTGTCAGGAATTCTTCGTGACCGTAACGATGCGGGTAGGGCCGCAACAGGCGAATTTGACAAATGGTGACGCTTTAAGATTCCAGATTATTCGAAAGCTCCGTATTTATCGCGTTCCGCAGACCCTCCACTTTCGGTGGAGCGGAGACCGCGCATCTGTTTCCGTGTAATGGAACGTATCGTTACGAATTCTGAGACGAGGGAAATCCCATGAGAACCACACTTCACAGAAAACAGTTGCTGTCAGCGACGCTCTGCCTACTTGTTGCGTTCGTCGGGACGTGGCAAGCTGCTGCAGCGCAGTGGCGGCTGATGAAACCTACCAACACTGGTGTTCCGGGCGAAGCGGTTCTCGGTGCACGATTCGCGCCGAACGGAGACCTGTGGGTGTCGGCACGCTGGCCGTTTTTTCAGGAAGGCGGCGTCGGAATTTATGATTTTGCGGCCGACATCTGGACGACATATGCGAATTGGGATTCTCCCGTCCCCAGCCAATATATCAACGACGTGGAATGGGCAGAGGATGGTTCGATCTGGATGGCTTCGGGTGCGGTCACCGGTCCCGGCGGCCTCATACATAAGGTGGGTGATACCTGGACCGTCTACAACGCGGCCAATTCTCCACTTGTCCACAACATTGTCAGCACGATAGATCTCGATGCGGATGGCCACGTCTGGATGATCGCGTTCGGCACGCAGGAAGCCGATAGCGCATTGTACGAGTTTGACGGTACGAACTGGCGGGAATTCGCGGTTCCTGAAATACCATTTCCCGCACCGTGGGATGGACTGAACAGTCTGGTGGTCGCGCAGGATGGGCACGTATTTGTCACCAACAGCGTCGTGAACGGTCTCGCCGAATTTGACGGCGAGACGTGGACGCTGCATGGCGGTGATCTCCGCCGATTCCGTTACATGTCGGAGGACGCGAACGGCAATCTGTGGATGGCATCCGGTGATTCCGGCGGCAGCAACTTTTATATGTTTGACCGCACAACCGGTACCTTCACGCAGCACAATGCGTTTTCAACGCCCATGAGCAGCACGACGCCGACTGCGACATTCGTTGATCGGGAAGGGCGCGTTTATCTGGCAAACTGGTTCGGCGAAGTCATACGGACGAGTGACAACGGCGAGACATGGTCGTTATTCACCAATCAGGGCGTGCGCGTCACGTCGATTACGCAGCAGGACAACGGCGACTTTTGGGTAACGACGCCCGGCGCGGTCCGTCACCTCGATGCAAACGGCACGTGGCTCGAAGCTTTCAACACATACAACACGGGCTTGCCGGATAACTGGATTGAAAAAATGTATCGCGCGCCCAGCGGCAATATGATGTTCGCCGCGATCGGTGCCGGGTTTTCAGAGTTCGATGGGCAGCGCTGGTTTCACCTCGGAACCAACCAGCCGAATGAGCCGTGGCCGGTCCTTGCCGACGGCATCGAAAGTGTTCTCGTCGATCGAGCCGGTGGAATCTGGATGGGAACGAACGGTGTCGCCAATTATGCCGACGGTTTTCTCGACATTTTTGATTGGCAGAACACACCCGCGATGGGCGTGTTCAGTGGGACTGCAATTGGCCAGGATATCCACGGAGATATCTGGGTCGGCACAGAATTTTCGGGTGGATTTCTCCATTTCGACCACACGTCGTGGGAGTGGGTCGGCGTTCTTACGGAAATCGGCGCGGATCGGCACGTGCGCGAGATGGCCAACGACAGTGCGGGGAATATGTGGGTCGCTGCGGAAGGCGCTCTGCATCGCTGGGACGGCACGACCTGGACGACGTGGGACAGCGTTCAATATCCGATCATTTTTGATCAGCACGGCATTCAATCCATGGCGATTGCGCCGGACGACACAATCTGGCTCGGAATGGGCGACGGATTGCTGAAATTCGAAAATGGTCAGTTCAGCAATCTTTACACAGAAGACAATTCGCCCCTGCCGGCGAAGAATGTTCGCGGCATCGCCATTCGCGCGGACGGTGTCATTGGCCTCGCCGTGCATCCGTCGCAGTCGGTGACGCCTTATCCGCACGGTCTGGTCGTCATTGACGGGCCGATCGAGGATTCGGCGAGCTGGACCATTCACACGTACCAGAATTCGCCCATGCGACATTATCAGCTCGGCGACGTTGAATTCGACGGGGACGGCAATTTGTGGCTGAGCACAATCAGCGAAGGTATAGCGGTTCTGTTGATTGGCGACAACGGATTGCAGGGGGATATGAATTGCGACGGTCTTCTCAGCGTCAGCGATATTGGTCCTTTTGTCGTTGCGTTGACCGAACCCACCGCTTATGCCTCGCAGTTCCCGGATTGTGACATTCACAACGGCGACATTAACGACGACGGTGTCGTGAGCGTCGGCGATATTGGGGCATTTGTTGAATTGATTACGAAGTAAAGGCGTTGGACAGCACGGTCAGCGCTGCAGAATGGAACGATGAATACGGATATGAGAGCCATTGATATGAAGTTATCGACGATAAAGAAAATTTCGCTTCTGGTGGTCACGGCCGTGGGATTTCTCGCACACGCAGAAAGCTGGAGACTTCTGAAACCCAGCAATACCGGCATCCCCGGCGAAGAGTTGTA
>JBFWWY010000270.1:0-5399 GCA_050245935.1 Phycisphaerae bacterium
TGGAGGATGCGCTGTTCGAGGCCTATCTGATGAAAATTCTGGTCGACGGTTTTTTTCACGCGGATCCGCATCCCGGCAATGTTCTGCTGGATCAGCGACATCGTCTTGCGCTGATCGATCTCGGCATGGTCGGACGCATTGATCAGAAGCTACGACAGCAGTTGCTCAATCTTCTGCTCGCGATCAGCGAAGGTGAAGGGGACGAGGCTGCCGAGATCTCCCAGAATATCGGTACGCAGTCCAAAAAATTCGATCCGGAAGGGTTTCGCAAGGCTGTTTCGGAGATGGTCCTGAAGAACCAGCATAAAACGGTCGGCGACATCGAAGTCGGCCGCATCGTCCTGGAGATTCAGCAGACGTCCGGCGACTACGGCTTGATCCTGCCGAGCAATCTCGCGCTGGTGGGAAAGACCCTCATGAATCTGGATGTCATCGGACGAAAGCTCGCGCCGGCCTTCGATCCGAATGCCGCAGTGCGCGAACACGCCGCCGACCTCGTCAAGCGGCGCATGCGCGAGCGCCTTTCGCTGGGCCACGTGTTTCAATCGACGCTGGAAATTGGCGACATCGCCGCGAAGCTCCCCCGGCGGCTGAACGATCTCCTGACCCAGATCGGCGGCACCGGAATCCGGCTCGATGTCGATGCGTTTGACGAAAAGACCTTTGTACGCGGCTTTCAGAAAATTGCGAATCGCATTACTTCCGGCGTGATTATCGCAGCGCTGATTATTGGTGCCGCACTGATTATGCGCGTGCCCACGAGTTTCACGCTGTTCGGGTATCCCGGTCTGGCGATCATTCTCTTTATCGCCGCTACTCTGGGCGGGATCGCGTTGTTGTATCAGATCTACATTCGCGATCGGGAAGATGAGAACGATTGAGATTCGTTCATCGCGGGGCCGGGAAGAAGCAATTGCGAGCGAACGTTGCTTAGGTCTTCGAAGCGGAACCATTCGGTAACGTTGACTGTCGTTTTCGCAGCATGCCAAGCGGCAGCAACGCAGCGAGCGAAATCCCCACGAGCGTGACGAGCGAGACGGAGTATCCGTGATGCGCTGCGAGCGCACCGGCGGTGCGTCCGGCCCATGATTCACAAAGATTCTGTGCGCCCATGAATGCGCTGAATTGCGTTCCGCTGACGCGAGGGTCGGTGATGCCCATGAGCATCGCGTACGTCGCTGCGATGGTCCCCCCGTAGGCGAAGTAGAAAACGGTAAGGAGGAACTGCAACACGCTGTGAGGGGTTGTCCCATGAAGCACCGCCGCGATGACGAGAACGGTTGCGCATAAAAAGACCGTTCCACCCACGACGACGCGGACGTGCCCCGCACGATCCGCGATATATCCGCCGCACATCGCCCCGGCGCTGGTTGCGATCACAACAGGGAAAGCGAAAAACCAGCCAATCGCTTCGAGCGAAAGCGCCGTACTCTTCAGAATCGGAGAGATCATCGCACCCAAACCTTCGAACGCGGCGCCGCCGGTGGCAGCGAACACCAGTCCGATCCAGGTGATGGGACTTGCGAATGCCGAACGAAGCAGGGCTGCGACACGCGAGCCGCGCGAATGCGCCGGAATTGACTGTTCGGGCGCTTTGGGTTCTCGCGCCAGCCACAAGAGGCCCAGTGATACGCCGATCGAAATCATCATGAGATAGAACGCGGCCTGACTGCCGATGCCGCTTTCGATCCAGTGGATGGCACCGCCGAAAACGGCGCGCCCCAGCAGCATGCCGACTTGCATCCAGCCGTTCACCGACCCGCGTTCGGACGGCGAGACGGTTTGAATGCAGAACGCATCAATCGCCACATCCTGTGTCGCGGCACACAATGCATGCGCCACAAGCAGAAGGGTGAGCGGAGTCGTGACCGTAGTGAACGGCATGCTGATCAGCGGTGCGAATGTGACGAGCATGCCGATCTGTGCGGCGGTGATCCAGGCGCGAAAGCCCCAGCGTGAGGAGCGCCAGCCATCCACCAAGGGTGCCCAAAGAAATTTGAGCGCCCACGGGAGTACCAGCAGCGAAGTCAGCGCGGTCACGCGATCGACGGGAACGTCGGCGTTGCTGAGCTTGGCAGGGATCGCCCACCAGATATATCCGATCGGCGCACCTTCGCTGAAATACAGTGCGGCAAACAGGAGGTTTCGTCCGCGCCGCGACGCCGCAAGATTCAACGCAATCCCCAGTCCTTTTTCACGCTGCTGTATCGGGACAGGTCAAATGCGCAAATTGCCGAGATCGTCGTCGGTGTACTGCACCCGATAGAGGTCAGTGCGCCGATCCGCCCACGTCCGCACCGTGCCGGCGACGCGATTGCGTCGCAGCACTTCGGTATCGACGTCATGAATCACAAGAGTTTCAATATTCGGCGTGCATTCGGCGGCGATCGCATCGCGTGCGAAGGGGATATCAGCAGGCGTGAAAATTCCGGATTGTGCGTAGTGTACATCGGCATTCTCGACGAACGGCAGATTGCCGGTTACGCCCGAAATCGCGACGTACACGCCGTTCTCAATCGCGCGCGCCTGGGCGCATTGCCGTACGCGCAGATAGCCGTAGCGTTCGTCCGTGTTGAAGGGAACAAATATGATTCGTGCGCCTTTCTGCGTCGCGATGCGTGCCATTTCCGGAAACTCAATGTCGTAACAGATGTTGATCGCGATTTTGCCACGATCCGTATCGAACGTATCGATTCGGTGACCCGGTTCCACGCCCCACCATTTGCGCTCGCTCGGCGTCACATGAATCTTGTATTGCTTTTCAATTGTGCCGTTACGCCGAAACAGGTACGAAACGTTGTACAGCCGTTCATTCTCGACGACGAACTGCGAACCCGCGATGATGTTCACGTTGTACTTGATCGCCATTTCGTGAAACATATCGAGATACTGCGGTGTGAATTCCGCAAGGCGCCGGGCGGCATCGCCGGGACGCATCGAATCGATTGTGGACAGCAATTGCAGGGTGAAGAGTTCCGGGAACACGACAAAATCGGACTTGTAATCCGAGGCGACGTCGACGAAAAACTCACATTGCTTCAGAAACTCATCGAATCCGGCGATGGATCGCATCTCATACTGCACGACGCAGATCCGAACGAGGGAAACCGCCGTGAAGCGCCGTTTGATATCATCCTCGTAATCGAGGTTCGTCCATTCGAGAAACGTGGCATAGCCGCGTGAGTCTTTGTCGCTGGGCAGATAGTTTGGAATCAGTCTGCGCAGAACAAATCCGTTCGCGAGTTGAACGGTCAGCACGGGGTCATAAATCTGCTTGCGCATCACGCGTTCGACGTATTCGCTGGGTTTCATTTGCTCGGACTGCTTGCCGTATCCGGGAATTCGTCCGGCGATGATGATTCGGGGTAGGTTGCGTTCGATGACGATCTGCTTGCGCGCCTCGTAGAGCCGGCGTGCGAGTTTCATACCACGGTAGTCCGGATCGACCATTATCTCGATGCCGTAGAGCGTATCGCCTTCCGGATCGTGATTCCGGATAAACCCCGAATCCGCGATTTGTCGCCAATCGTGCCAATCTTCGTAATGATCGAAGTCGACGATAAGGCTGCTGCTCGATGCGATAACTTCGCCGTCATACTCGACGCATAGCTGGCCCTCGGGGAAGATTGCAAGCTGGCTTTCGATCTGCTCCCGTTGCCAGGTCTGCATCCCGGGAAAGCACTTCAATTGAATCGCCACAATTCGTTCGAAGTCCTCGATCCGGATCTGACGAACGCGGATATGTCCTTCGAATTCACACAAGTCTAGTTCTGGCATGTTGCTCCCTGTGAAGAGGGGAAATGCTCGCTTCATGAACGGATCGATCCCGCGGAATTGAGAACCGGGGGCGCGTTCAACCTCAGCGATCAGCAGAATTCGCGACAATTGTCGCATCATCTTTCTTCAATTGTACCTGAAAAACGCCAATCTAAGGGAAATCTAAGGGTTTTTTGTCTACGAATCGCGTCGTCGTCTCGCTACCTTCGCACTTCTGCGCGTCGCGCATCGCCGTAGTCATCTTCCACTCGAACAGGAAACAAAAATGCGAAAGACGAGAAGAGAGTTCCTGGAACTTGTCGCTGCCACCGTCGCGGGCGGTACCACGCTCTGCTGTGTCCGCGGCGCGGATTTGCCCGCCGATTCCGCGGCATTGCTGGAGTTCTTCGCGGCTTGCGAGGCGGGTCGCGTGGACCAGGCTCGCGCACTTCTTCGTGGCAGCCCCGAACTCCTCCACTCGCGTGATGCGAACGGTCGATCTCCGTTTGCTGTCGCATTGCTCGCCGGTCAGCGCCCGATTGCCGACATGCTCCGCGCCGCGGGGTACACGTGTGATCTGCACGAGGCTGCGCTGGCGCTCGATTGGGATCGATTCAACATGCTCGCAAGCGAGGCGGGTGAAAACATTGTCGACCTGGCAAACTCGAATCACCCGCTCGGTGGGACGGCGATGTTTGCCGCCGCTGCGGGCGGCGCAGGCGCGGAAATCTGGCGAGTGTATGCCGTGTCGGCCGACCCCAACCCGGCAGTCGGCGCTGGAGGTCTTTCGCCGTTGCAGAAAGCGCTACGTTTCCCGGATCTGGGAATCGCCGAAATGACCGCCGCGACACTCTTGGGGAATAACGCAGATCCGAATCTTGCTGGAAGCGGCGATGCGCCCCCGCTGCAGATTGCCGCCGCGCGCGGGAGCGTGCCGCTGGTTGAAATGCTGATCCGCCTCGGTGGGAACGTAGTGGAACGCGATCGCAACGGTATGTCAGCGGTGGAAGCGGCTCGTGCGGGTGGGCACAGCGACGTTGAAAAACTTCTCGCGAAACACGCGCTCATCCCGAGATCATTTCGAACGCCGCGCACCGTGATTGACGGCTCCGGCAGACCCTATACTCCTGTGGATCTGAGCGACATCTCGATCAGCAGCCGAAGTGCATTTGTGGGGAAATCGCACGGCGATCTCGAATACGTGACGGAAGCGGTGAATGCCGATCCGCGATGGGTTCACAGTGTTGCGGTGACGAACGAGATTTGCGTGGAGGCGTGTGCGCATACCGGGCGCAAGCCCATTGTCGATTTTCTGCTTGCACACGGAGCCCCGTACACGCTACCCACAGCGGTGATGCGGAGCGACTATCCAATGATCGAACGCATGTTGCGTGAAGATCCGAATCGAATTCATGAGCGCGGCGCGCACGATTTTCCGCTCTTGTGGTATCCTGTCATCGGTGGCTGTGACCTGCGCATGACCGAATTTTTGCTGTCGCACGGTGCGAGTGTCGAGCATCAGCATTTCCTCGGGACAACCGCGGTGCATTGGGCGTGTCTGCGCGGCCCGGTGGAGCTCGTTTCGTTTCTGGTTGACCGGGGTGCAGATGTAAACCGGGTCGGACGGAAATTTTCCGCGAAAG
>JBFWWY010000271.1:0-5375 GCA_050245935.1 Phycisphaerae bacterium
TGATGCGAAGCCGCGTACCGATCGCGCAGCGGTTCGATTTCGCGCCCACAAATTTCAACGTGATCCAATTGTTGCCGTGTCCGGGATTTTCAAAGAGTGTGTTGGGAAACACGTCGGTTTCAAACGCGCCGCCCATCACCGCGTAAATGTCCTGGTCGCCGTCATTGTCGATGTCGCCGAACGCGATGCCGTGGCCTTTCTGCAAATGACCGAAGCCGCCGCTGATGGTGACGTTCTGATAGGTCTTTCCGGCATCGTTGCGAAACATCTGATTGGGAATCAGCGTGCTGAGTTGCGGCTGCCCGGTGCCGAGGTAGATGTCGAGCCACCCGTCGTTGTCGAGGTCGCCGAAATTCGCACCCATCACGAGCGACAACCGATCAACTTTCATCTGCTTTGCGACATTGGTGAACGTACCGTTGCGGTTGTTGCGGTAGAGCGTGCAGCGACTTCCGGCGAGCGGCGCTCCGGCCATGTCCGCGACCACGTAATCCAGGTTGTTGTCGACAAAACTCGCGAAAGACCCGATGAAAATATCTTCCCAGCCGTCATGATCAAAATCGAAGAACCAGGCGGGAAAACTGCTGACCGGTTCGGCGACACCGGCGGTCGCGGTCACATCCGCAAATTGCCACTTCAAACCCAGTTTTTCATTCGCCGGAATATTCTTGAGCAGCACATTGCGGGCGAAAAATTGGGAGATGTACAAATCGAGATGGCCGTCGTTGTCGTAGTCCGCCGCGGCGGCTCCTTTCACCAGCGCGACTCGATCGAGTCCGAGTTCGGCGGCGATATTGGTGAACGTGCCGTCGCGATTGTTATGAAAAAACTCGCACGGGTGCCGCTCCTCACGCGCGGATTCGTTGCCGATGAAAAGATCAAGCCAGCCATCGTTGTCGAAATCCCCCCATACTCCGACCTGCGTGGGATGGAAGCTGAGCAAGCCCGCTTCTTCCGTCACATCCGTGAACGTGCCGTCGCCGTTGTTTCGCAGGAGCGAATTCGGAATGAGCCCCGCACGATGTTGCCAGCCGCCGCGCAGCATCAACACGTCGGCGTCGCCGTCGTTGTCGTAATCCGCATGCACCATGTTCAGACTGGCCCCGAGTCCTGACAAGCCCGCCGCAGTCGTGCGGTCTTCAAACGTGCCGTCGCCGCGATTGTGAAAGTACGCGGCCTGTTCGCGAATGCCCCAGCCCGAAACCAGCAGGTCGAGGAACCCGTCCTGGTCGAAGTCTTCGAGACAAACGCCGCCGGCGAGCGACTGGTGATCGACTCCGGCCGCGGACGCAACGTCGTGAAACCGTCCGATGTCATAGTCGCTTTGGGTCATGTTCGGGGGCATTCGATAGGCTTCGGGCACGTTATTCGGAAAATCCTCAAGGGCCATGCACGACAAGTTGAGCAGCCACGCATAGCCGGGACTGCGGGGATTGATCCGCAACAGTTCCCTGTACAGCGTCGCCGCTTTTTCCGCACCGCGCTTCAGCCCGTGTTTGCCCGCTCCCTGCAGCGGCCAGATGCACGATTCCGGCGTGTGCCGCGCGCAACAGTTTTCGAGTTCGGCAACACGAAGATACGCGGAGGCAAGATACGCGGTCACATCCTCAATGAGCTTCGGATTTGGCTTCACGGCCGGATCGATCGCGACATTCCGAACTTCCTCAAACAGCGCGATGGCGCGATCAACTTCGCCGCAACGCAGCAATTCGATTCCGACGGAGAGCTTGCCGTTGATCTGCCCCTGAATGTCAGACTGCTCAGCGAGTTGCTTCTCAAGCACGGCGGCGCGCGCCCGATTCAGATAGACATTTTTTTCCGGATCGAGGGCATCGCAGGCGTTACGCAGGCGCTCGACCATGGGAACTTTCGGCGCAATAAGCTTGTTGCAGTCTTGGGCGCCGCTCATCCCTGACATCAACAATAAGATTGTGCCCACCACGATAAGATTCTGCATGACCCGACGGTTCCTTGCTCGTGTCGACGAATGTCTGGCGCATTCCGCGCGGAGCTAAACATTCTATCGTCGGAATCAGGGAAAAGCTGTGAAATACCGTGATTGTGAGTATTACCGCAGCAGGCTAGCCCTTGGCGGGGCCACTCTCCGGGGTCGGCACCTCGCGCTGGGCCGCAGCCTTACGCTGGGCGCGCGTCGGCAACTTGTCGAGACGGTCCTTCAACTGCTGAAAGTACCGCTCGATCGGAGCACGGAGTTTCTCATACTGTGTCCGGATTTCAGGAATCTCAGAAGCCTCAGCGGCGCTCAGCCGGGCTTCCACCTTCCGGAATTCTTCGACTTTCATGGTTTGGTAACGGTCTCGCTGACGTTTCGCTTCCCGCAAAAAGCGACCGGCACTTTCCGTCTGCTCCGCGTTTAGCTGATAATGTCGAATGAAATCTTCGACGTACCGATCGAATTCGTCTGTCGCACCCACAGGCTGCGTTGTCGGTGCTTGCTTTGCGGCCGGCTGGTCTTCCAGGTGTGTTGCGCGCGCGGCATCGCCGGCGGACTTACTTCCAGGTTCGTACCCCAACACTTCGGCACGCGCATCTTTCTGTGCCTGCGTGAGAACCTGCTGCTCCGCGCGCTCCATTTCATTGAACCGCGCCCCGTGAGGCCAATCCACTTCCGGGTCGTACCCGCCTTCACGCCACAACTCCAGTTTGCTGCGGACGAACGAGATGCCGACCCGCAGCGCCGCCATATCACCCTCCAATATCAACATCTGGTCTTCGGTCAGCACCGGCGCCATGTCTTCGACAGAAGTCTCGAGAACCTGCTGGAATCCATCCACAAGAGGCAGAACGCGATCCGACCACGCGCTGACTCGCTCTCCGGTTGGAGGATTTTCATCCAGAATCGCCTCAAAATACTGGTTGGAGAGGGTCTTGATCTCCGCCTTGTGAAGCTGCAACCATTGCGGGATGCGCGATTTCACCACCGTGCGGACGTAGTCAAGCTGTTCACTGTCAAATTCGAGCTGCTTGCTCATCTCTCCCGTCGCGCGATCAATGATCAGTTCGATCATCCTCGGCGTCGGGAAGAATCCGTCGCTCGGAACCTCGGTTGCAATCTGGGGATCAAGGGACTCATCAGTTGGCTGGGCAGCGATGGGTAACGCCGCGACCGCCAGGTAAGCCAGGAACGCGATGCCGAAACCGTTCCGCTTCACCAACGCTTGCATGAGGGGCTTGTGTGTCATGGAATATTCGAGACTTTCGATCGACGACCGTCGGCAAACGCGAAGCGTCGATTCTTTAGGCTATTGTGGCAGATGGCGTCGATTTCGATAACTCCAGCACTAACGCCGCTCGGCGACTTTCGTTCCGTCCGCCGGTGCAGCGACAGCCGCCGGCGCCGGCGCGGCATTGGCGCGCTGCTGCGCCGTCGGCAACTTTTCGAGCCGCTCTTTCAACTTGTCAAAGTGACGCGCGAACGGCTCGCGGATCTTGTCGAGCTTCTGCTGCGCGGCCTGACGTCCACCGTCGGTTGAAGCCCGCGCAATCATCTCGTTCAATTTCACTTCGCGTTCGGCAATCCGCGTTTGCCAGCGGTCGCGCTGCTCCTGTGCATCTTTGAGGAACTGATACGCTTTTGCATGCTGCGCTTGGTCCAACTCGTAGCGCTGACAGAAAGCGGCGGTGTACTGCTCCATTTCGTCGACGGCCTTCGCGGCGGCCGCCGGCGCACGCGGCGTGGCATTGTTTGCTGGTGCGCTTCGTGCACCCTTGTTCGCACCGGCGACAGCGTTCCCGGCAGCATTGGTACCGCCGGCACCGTCATTCACCCAATGTTCCGGCGGGTCCGGATTCTTGCCTTCCGCGACTTGCCGCGCGTATTCCTCTTCCGCATGGATCAGCTTCTGCTCTTCGCGCACGGCCTGCTGATGGCCTGGCGCGCGATGCCAGTGCACTTCCGCGTCGAAGCCGCCTTCCTGCCACTCCTGCAAACGGGCGCGCGCATAACTCGTCCCGACGTTGAACGCCGCGATGTTGCCATCGAGAATCGTATTCTGCTCTTCCGTGAGGTAGCCGCGCGTTGCTTCCGAGGTTTCGACCAGCATGTTGGTAAAACTGTCAAACGCCGGGAGCGCTCGCTCGGACCATTCCGACACCTGCTCCGGCGTCGGCGCTTCGTTCTTCGCCCACATCTCAAGGAATTCATTCATCACCGGCTGCAGATCCTTGCGCTGTTCCGAAAACCAGCGCGGCAGCGACTCGCGGAAATTCTCCCGCGTCAGCTCGATCTGCTCCTGGTCCATGTTGAGCTGTTCGCCCATCTTGTTGGAAAACTCCGTGACGAACCAGTTCACCATGCCTTTGGTGAAGTAGAATTCGTCCGGCAGGTTCTCCATCGGATCGCGGTCGTCGCGATCGTTGGTCTGGGCAAGGGCCGTCGCGGCGCAAAGCGTCGCAATCAGCAAATACGGGATCTTTCTCATGGTTTCTCTCCGGAAATCTCGTCTCTATGAGCTTATCGCCGCGACTACCATTTCGCGAGCGTGGGAGTCGACATGGCTCCATTCATGTTACATCAGACCGCGTGTCAGAGGCGTAAGGAGTGGGTGATATTTGACAGAGCGCGACAACTCGCGACAAGCTGTAGGGGCATCCGCACGGTTGACGCTCGTTCGGCAATGACGGAGGACGCACGCATGACACGCATGACGCACATTCGCGCGCTGATTATCGACGACGACGAGAATGTTCGCCGCGAGCTGACGCGGGGTTTGGTCGCCTTGTCCTTCGATGTGGTTGCATTTCCCGCGTTAGAACCAGCATTGGAATACCTGCGTGAAGCACACCGGCATGTGGTGATCGCAGACCTGCAAATGGAAGGACAGGCGATTGCGGCACTCGGGAGCGCCCTGCACGCCGTCGCGCCGCGGGCGGCGATTCTGGGCACGTTGGCGTTTCCGGAAGTCGGACCAGTGCTGGAAGCGATGCGGGCGGGCATCGTCGACGTGCTGGAGAAGCCCGTACGCATGCCGGCGTTGCTCGAAGCGATCGAACGGCAGCTTGCGAAACGCGGGTTGGATTTGAAGAGCGAGGACGAATTGTCACGGTTTGTGGGTCAGCGCGTGCGCGTCTTGCGGGCCCGCAGCGAGCTTTCGCAGACGCACGCCGCCAATCGCGCGGGGATCAGCCCGTCGCAGTTGTCGCAGATTGAATCGGGACAGGTAAACGCATCCTTGTGGACGCTCGCGCGAATTTGCCAGGAACTGGACGTGCCGCTGTCGCGGCTGTTCGAGCGTGCGGATTAGTGCTAAACGTGCGAACCAGATAAATAGGACTCTAAACGGCTGAGAGCAGGTTCCCTACCCATAGTGGGAGTCCGACGCTCCCGCCGAGTTTTTGTCTTATGGGAGGGCGAG
>JBFWWY010000272.1:0-5358 GCA_050245935.1 Phycisphaerae bacterium
GTTGAGGTTCGGGCTGAGGTCCAGATACGAAAGGTGGATGTTCTTCGGATCGGGCTCGAACGTGATTTTGCCGCGGTTGAATAAATTGCGCAGCGCGAAAAACATCAGTCGTGCGGTGTTGGTGCGGTCATTCTGGAAGCTCGTGACGGTTTCACCGCCTTCGATGAGCGCCAAGGTAGCCCAGTAGAGCGCCTGCGAGTCAACACTGCGCCAGTCCAGCGCACCGAACTCATCGACAACGAAAATCATGTGCGGCAGCCGGAGCTGGTACACTTCGGTCAACACTTTACGCTGCATAAAGCGAACCAGTGCTTTTCCCGCTTCGCGCTCCGCTGTCACGCCGACGATTTCGTCAAAGTTCGTCAGCAGGGGGTCCGTTTCTTCCGGCTCGGGCAGTTCGGCCGCATCCCGATCAGACGCGAGGACGGAGAGCAAAATAGACGGCGGATCAACAATCTTGCGGTAGCGCTGGAAAAAGGTCCATGCGAGACCCTTTTCCTGACCCCAGTATTCGTCTTCCGTCAGCTCCGCGTCACTGATCTCGACGCCGATGTCGCGCAAGGCGCGAACCATTTCCTGCGTCGCGTGTGCGCGTTCGTACAAAGCATCGAGAGTACGCGGCGCGTCGGCGATCTCCTGCAGCTCATCGTGCAGGGCGCGCTTTGCCGCCTGCGATTCGAAGGATTCTTCCAACTGATTGAGGTTCTCAAGCTGTCCCGCGGATAAGGGGTCGCGGCTGACATAGTCCCAACCGTTCTGCTCGGCTTCGCGGCGGCGCTTCGCATCCATGATTTCGGACGAGCGAACGATGGACGATTGCAGCGGATTGTCAATCAGGCCGATCGGCTCGACTTTTCCTTCTTCCTCCACCGACTCCGTCGCGTTCGGCGGCGGCCCCAGCACCAGATGCATGCGCCATGCCCAGTTGGACTTATAGGTGACGTGATAGTCGTCCACCATTTCGCCCATTTTGTTATTAAAAATCCACGCGATCTGCTTATAGAGATTCAGGGCACGGGGGTTGAACTTGATCCCCTTGTCCCGCAGCAACTTTGCCCCGTTGTACACCCAGTTCCACCGCTCCTGCGGCGTATGCGTCGTCACGGAAATGTTCCACGCCATGTTCCAAGAGACGAACTCCCATACCGACGGAAACCGCGGCTGCAGATTGCAGATCCATGTCCCGATCTGGACGGCGTCGTAATAGCGCCCCATTTCCTTGTAGTTTTCCGCGCGCAGAAACGCGATGTTCGTGATCAGACCGCGAAAAGCGCCCAGCGCTTGAATCAGTGTCGCGTATTCCGGCGGCGCGTTCTCCATCACCGATTCGGTTCCGAACATGTTCAGCTCGGCGCGACCTTTGTTAATCGGTGCCGACATGCGCGACGACGCGAAGACCAGAATCGCGCAAAGCGCAAGCGCGACAACTTGAATGGAACGGATTGGCTTCATGAATCTCAATCCTTCTTTGACAGGCGGGCGCGAGCCTAAACAGTGACGGCGGCGATTTCCCGTTGGCGGAATACCAGCCAGCCGACTCCTAGTAATAATAGCGCCCCGCTGACGAACGTGCGGATGGATGCTTCCGCAAGCAGACGCGTGCCGATCAATTCTCCGTCGACCAGCATCGCGCCGCCGTTAAACTTCGTGAAATCCGGGAACAAATACAACATGGGGACGAGCACGCTTCGCACGAACGGGCCGAAGATCCAATAGGGATCGTGCTCGGCGTCGAGCATCACGGGATCGATGGTTGCCCCGATCGATTCCAACCAGAACGGCATCGCAAGCCCGATGATGTACGCCGTAAACGTACACAAACAGGCAATCGGAAAGGAGACAAACGTACTGAAGAACAGACCGACAGCGCTGAGAAAGACGAGTTGCAGCAATACTGTCAGCAGTGCACGAACGAAATTCGCTTCAAAGCTGCCGACGGTATACAGCAGCTCCAGCGCATTTTTCTGCTCAAACATGATCTTAACGTCATCGCTCGGCGAAAATGGATTGCTGACGCGCAGCACCATCTTGCCGTCACGGATGACCGGCGCGCCGCGGAGCAGAAACTGGTGCCGCTGCGCAGATCGCTTGTCCGTCAGAATCGGATTGCCCATCGCCTGCCCGGTTTCGGGATCGATGACCTGCCATTCAATCTTGAGGAGTTCTTCCAGCGGCAGCGGCAACCCGCGCGCACGAAACCGCACCTGAATGATTTCATTCGGATCCGTCATCTCCGGCAGGTTTTCAAAACGGAAATCGCGAAACTCGTTGTTCCCGATTAGGCGCCACGCCAACTCTTCTTTCGTGAACCGCTGTTCGAATGCCTGCGCAAGCGCCGGGTCTGCGAGATCGGCTTTCGTGATTTTCCTTTCACCGCTCATCGTCGGAATCTCGCCGGACGCGACCATCGACTGCACGTGCGCGAGTGCCGCCTGCGTCCATTCCTCGACCGGCCGGACCGGCTCGACGCGAATGCGCGAAGTCCAGATCGCGCTGTTGATATTCACGCGATCGCGCTCGAACCCGACGGATTGGTTCTTCACAATGCGGGCAAAGCTGTAAATGGCCACGCCGCACAGTGCGAGGATCACGACGTTCAGGCTCAGGACGCCGAGCCATTTGCCCAGCAGAATCTGAAAACGGGAGACGGGCTTCGCAATCACCATATGGATCTGGAAATAGCGAATCTCGTTGCTGAGGGTCGAGCACGACAGGAAGACGGTCGCCATTCCGAGCAGCGCGGTCACCGCGCCCAGCGAATAGGAGAGAAATGTCTGCAAACGACCCGCCAGCGTGCCGTCGCCTCGCAGCGCCGTCGGCAGCAGCAACAGGATAAATACCAGCGCCACGAGAAACACCAGCACGATGCGCATGCGGATGCCTTCCCAGAACGTGAGGCGTGCGATCGCGACCACCGGCTTCATGTGGCATCCCCGTCGTCATCGTCCCCGGTGAGATCCGCGAGGATCGACCGATCGACCTCCTTCCGCGGCTGTACACGCGGGTCCGTTTTCGTCGTCGCGGGCGGAGACGTCGGCGGCGGCGCATCCTTCGTGAGCGTTTCCAGCACTTTTGATTTCGATTGCTTCTTCGCAACGGGAGGCGGCGCTGGGGATTCCTCGCGTTTGTCCTGCGTGAGCGATTCGAGATACTGCGCGCCGTCCGCACGGTCACCACCCAGGAAACCCGCGATCGCGCCGGCCTGTGCGCTGCCCGACGTCTCCACGCGCTCTCGATGTGCATCCTGCACGATCCGCAGAAAAAGTTCTTCGAGCCGATCTTTCGGCGTTGTCACGGAGATCGCTTTGCCTTCGCGCTCTTCGACGAGCTGTTGAATGGCGGCGACCGTGGCCGGCGACAAAGCGCCGCAGTTGATTTGAGTCTGGTCTTCGCGTTCCAGCACCTCGCGCATCGTGCCGGTTACCTGTGTCTGGCCGCCGTAGAGAATCGTGACGTAATCACAGACTTCTTCGACGTCGGCGAGCAGGTGGCTGGAAAGTAGGATCGTCTTTTTGTGAACCTGTCCGATCCGGACAATGATGTCCTTCACGAGTTTGCTGCCGACAGGGTCAAGCCCGCTGGTGGGCTCATCGAGAATCAGCAATTCCGGGTCGTTGATCAGGGCCTGCGCAAGACCGATCCGCCGCTGCATGCCTTTCGAGTACTCACCCACGGGCCGTCGCGCAGCAGATTTCAGCCCGACCATCTCCAGCAGTTCCTCAATGCGGCGAAGGCGCTCCTTGCGGTGAATCTGAAAGAGCTGGCCGTAAAAGTTCAGCGTTTCGCGCGCGTTCAGAAACCGATACAGGTATGACTCTTCCGGCAGGTAGCCGATGCGCGACTTCACCTGCACATCGCTCGGCGGTCGCCCGAACACGGTGACGCGTCCGCGCGTCGGATGCATCAGTCCGAGCAGCATCTTGATCGTCGTACTTTTTCCGGACCCGTTCGGCCCGAGAAGACCATAAATTTGCCCCTGTTCGACGTTCAGATCGAGCCCGTTGACGGCGCGCACCCGCGCGCGACGCCAGAAGTCGCGAAAGACCTTGGTAAGTCCCATGGTGGAGATGACTGCTTGACTCGACACGTGTTACCTCTTCGTTCGCTAGGCTCGACGAAATCCGCTCGGCGACTCCACCGTTACTGGGGCACGTTACTCAACCGTTCAATTTCTTTTTGTCTCTGAATCTCGGGATCGCGATTGATCAGCAGCTCAATTTCTTCGGTGTCCGGCACGTAGAATACTTCAAACGCGGTGCGCAGCACCTCTTCCATGGTGTAATTCCACAGCTCACGACGCGTGACCTGCGGAAAACGTTCGTAGCGCCGTTGCCAGTCGTTGAACGTCGCGAGCTCGATCTTCACGCGCTCGATGTACTCATTCTTTTCTGCGCGCGCGGTACGTAAGCGCTTCGCGACTTCGCCGCCGGCATTTTCAAGCGCAGTATCAATCTCCTGTCGCAGCGCCGCGATTTCCGCTTCGGGTGCCCCCAGCGCCTGCTTGGCACCATAGCTGCGGATGAGGTTCAGTAGTGGGCCGTAACTTCCGCCGGCGGCGTCGTTCAGGATTTTTGTTGCATCGTTGCGGGCCGATTCCTGTCGCTGCTTCTTCAGGTTCTCCGCCGTCGATACAAAACTATACGCAGCCCGCACACTTTGCGGCTCTGCCGTTTCCACCGACACGTTCGTAATTTCGATGCCGAGATTCAGCGCGTCGGCCCTCTGTCGTACGCGATCGCGCACCGACGACGCCAGCGAACTGACATCGCCGCGGGTGACGTCCTCAAACCTCCGCCACGCCATCTCGCGAATGATCGACGCTTCGGTGATGCGGCGCAGAATCGGGTTCACCGCCGCCAACGATTCGCCCACATTGGTCACAAAACTTTCGCCGTCCGCGATGCGATACTCCACGCGCCAGAGACCGTGCGTAAGATTCTGATCTCCCGTAATCATCGCGCCGTCGAAGCCGGGTTGCAGGCTCGTTTTCTGATACGTGATGGCGCTGAGCGGCTTGCCCAGATCCCCGGGTGCGCGGGCAAACACAAACGTGTCGATGATCAATGTTTCCGTGCGTCCCGACAGCAGAATCTTTTCGTCAAACGGGTCCGGCAATGCGAGTTTCCAGTCTTCGGTGAGCACCGCCGACTGCGTGTCCGGATTTCGCACCAGCCGGCCCATGCGCGCGATCAGTCCCTGTTCGCCGGCTTTCGGTCGAAACCAGCCCGAAAGTGCATAGCCGATGAGCAGCAGGATCATCAGGATGCGCAGGATATTGAAGCCCCAGCGCAACGCGCTTTGCAGCGACTCCTGGGCCGGATCGACCTGCTGTTTGTTGGAAACTGCCGCCATCGCGAT
>JBFWWY010000273.1:0-5358 GCA_050245935.1 Phycisphaerae bacterium
AGCTCGAGGCCGTTCGCATCGTGCGGCATCGGCACCCAGACATCCTCAAATCCCGGCCAGGGTGGAGCGGGCTTGTCGATTGTCGTGCCGGTACCCGCCGCCTGCGCTGTGTGCATAATGCCCGAATAGTTGTGCAGGAGCGTGTGCAGTTTTGCGGGATCCACGTTGAAATGGGTAGACGTGTCGATGGGAGCGTACGATGCGTCGCAGAGGCGCATCGTCGTGAGCGACGTTTCCTTTTCGTTCGGTAGCTTTGCTGCGAGCGCGGCCTGAGTGACTTCCAGCCATTGACGCGTGGAGATTTCCCGTGCGGCGGATGCAGGCGATCTCGCCGGTGCAGCAGCCGAATCTGCAGCGGCACTCACCAACTCCATTTCGCTCGAACTGTCCGGATTCGCTTTCGCGATGTTCGCAGGCGCTGCGATCGGGGTCGCCGCATCATGCGAGCGCTGCGGCTGAAAGCGCACGGACTTTTCAGAGAAGCAGCCGACGAGCGGGCTCAGCCAGACTGCGGCAATCACGCATGAGGTAATACATTTTTGGTGGCTCATATTGCGAAGATTGTAGACGATGATTGTCGCAGGGTCCGCCGCTCGGACCGCTTTCTCGGACGCCAGCGAGGCTAACGGAGCAGACCGCTGAAAATCTAGGGTTTCTGAGCGGATTCGGCACCGATGATCGGAATCTGCGTGAGGCCGCGCAATTCCGCCGCTACCTGGGAAATTCGCACAACGTCCGGCAGATCGCCGAGCGTGGTCATTACGAATCCCGCACTTCCCTGCCGCCGCAGATTGCCGTGAACGGATGTCATTTTCATGAGCGACTCGATTGCTTCGCTTCCCGCGTAATAGCCATCTTCGAGCGAGACAAGCACCGTCGGCTCATTGATCAGCAAGCCGTTGAAAGCCCGCCAGATGCGGCGCACGACGTCGGGATAATCGCTGTTCTTCGTCCGTTCCCACCATTCGTCATCGGTCATGGAAACGGAAATTCCGCCGCCGGCGAAACTTGCGAACCCGAGCGGATCGCCGCGAAGCATCTCGTAAACAAATTCGTCGCCACGCTTGATGACGCGCGCCTCGGCGTCACGCTTCAGCACAATCACCGCGTTTTCTCGTTCTTCGTACATCACGAGGTCGACGCCTTCAAAAGACGCGACATCGCGCGCAACAGCGGGCGATTTCGCGTACAGCGCGACGCACGAAACCAGACCCCACTCGGGCACGACGAGATCGCTGTCGTGCGTCAACGTCTTGCCGACTGTGTAGCCGCAGCGTTCGAGACTGCGAATCAGCGAAATCCGTTGATTCGCAACGAGATTGTGACCGTGGTCGGACATCAGCGTGATCTGCAGCTTGCCTTGTGCCTCTGCCATTATTTGTCGACAGAAGCGATCCAACTGCACCAACGCTTCGACATGACCGGTGCGGCCCCGCGCGGAACCGACGGCGGACGTGCCGACAACGTATGCGACGAAATCGCGTTTGCTGCTGACACCCAACGCCTTTTGAATGTCGGCAAGCTCGTTGCGATAACCGGTATTGGGCGCGAGATAAGAGAACCAGTGCTCGCTGCTCGGCAATGAATAATCGCAGAATCGCAGCCACGGCGTGTTCGTACCGGCTTCGTAGACCTTCTTCGCGTTGGTGAGCTTATTCCCGTCAAAGTAAGCCGACTCGACCGCGGGGCACGGCGAAATGCCGAAGAATTCGGTGAGGCACGGATCGGTCATGACGGGGAACGGCGAGATGACGCGGGACGGTTTCTGAAATGCAGGAAAGCGACCGTTCGCGTGCAATTCTTCGACGATCTCGAATGGAATGCTGTCGAGGATGATGAGGATGTGGCGAGTTCGCTCGTCAATTTTGCGATTTATGGATTGATCAGACGAAATGACAGGCGCAAGTCGCGGTGCTGACGTGCAACCTCCGGTCGCCGACATCATGAAGAACCCGAAGAGGACGGGCGCGAATAATCCTGCGCGCAATCGTTGAGACAATGAGTCGATCAGAGCCGCGCCCGTAAGGAAGCGCAAGCGATATAAGATTGAGAGACGACGCAGGAAAATGCGCAGCGGAACTATTGTGCGTATTCGGCTCGGCAGGAGCCTCGGGCTCCCGGCGCAGGCGCTACTTCGCCGCATAATCATAAAACCCACGACCGCTCTTGCGGCCCATCAGGCCGGCGCGGACCATCGTGCGCAGCAGCGGCGTCGGGCGGTAGCGATCGTCGCCGAGGTCGCGGTGCAGCACTTCGAGGATGAAGAGGCACGTGTCGAGCCCGATGAGGTCGGCGAGCGCGAGCGGGCCCATCGGGTGGTTCATGCCGAGCTTCATCACGCCGTCGATTGTTTCCGCGTCGGCGACGCCGTCCGCAAAGCAGCAGACGGCTTCATTGATCATCGGCATCAGAATGCGGTTGCTGACGAAGCCGGGGTGATCTTTCACCCGCAGCGGCGTCTTGCCGATGTCCTCGGCGAGCTTGACGATCATGTCGGTGACTTTGGAGTCGGTGCGGAGGCCGAAGACGACTTCGACGAGGCTCATCAGCGGCACCGGGTTGAAGAAGTGCATGCCGATGAAAAGCTCCGGCCGCCCGCTGACCGCGCCGAGTTCGCTGATGGAAATGCTGCTGGTGTTCGACGCGAAGACAATATCCTTGGCGCACATCTGACCGAGGTTGCGCCAGACTTCGTTCTTGACTTTGGGGTCTTCGGTGATGGCTTCTACGATCAGGTCGGCATCTTTGAGATCGTCCCACGCGGCAGGCTTGAGAAGCGATTTGGCCGTTGTGGCGGCGGATTCTTCGAGTTTGCCCTTGCTCACAAATTTGTCGAGCGACGCGTGGATGCCCTTCATGCCGCGGTCGGTGGCACCCGCCATGCTGTCGTAGAGGATGACGCTACGGCCGCTGGTCGCGAAGGTCTGCGCGATGCCGGAACCCATTTGTCCGCTGCCGAGGACGGCGACGGTTTTGATGTCAGTGCGAAAGCTCACGATTCAACTCCGGGATACTGTTGTCATTTGGTGAGTTTCGCTGCGACTGACCCACCAGCAATTGCAACGGCGCTTTTTCGTAGGGTGGGTAGAGCGCAGCGAAACCCACCATCAGACAAAATCATCGAAAGTCGCCGCAATTTTTCGCGTTGCGAAGTTTATCGCGCAAGGGATAAATTGCGAATGGGGGTGTTCGTCGGGCCGGCACCCTGCTGAATCGGGCCGGGACCCCGATGAATCGGGACAGGCGGCCCGGCTCTGATTGCTTTTCACCGTTTCACCGTTTCACGTCTCGTCCGACGGCTTCCAGTCGATGACCTTCAGTTCGGCGGTGCGGCGGCCGTTCCACTCGTTGAGGATCGGCTCGAATGCGAGGCGGATTTTGCGTTGTTCGGAGAGTTGCTGGCACTGGTCGGCGGCGAAAAACGCGATCGCTTTGCGAAACTCGTTGCCCTGCCGCACGGTGAACTGCAGGTGGTTCGCGCTTTTGCCGACGACGCGCGGCGGTGCCTGCAATTCGCAGTCGCCGGTCGCGAGGCGCGGCCGCGCGTTGCCCTGCCCGTACGGCGCGAGCCGCGCGAGATGATCGACCACGTCCGCGCGAATCTCCTCCAGCGGGACTTCGTCGTCGAGCCGCAGTTTTGGCTGGAGATCGCGATCGGTGAGCCGGTTGGAGGCTTCCGCGACGAACGCGGTCCGAAATGCGTCGATTTTGTCGAGGCCGACGCGGACGCCCGCCGCCATCGCGTGGCCGCCGTGCGAAAGCAGATGATTCCCGCACGCGCCGAGCACTTCGTGCAGTGGAAAATGCTGGATGCTGCGTCCGGAGCCGCTGCCGGATTCGCCGTTGAGCGCGATGAGCACGGTCGGTCGATGAAAGCGATCAACGAGTCGCGACGCGACGATGCCGATCACGCCGGGATGCCAGTCGGCATGGGCAAGGACGATGCCGCGGCAGCCGTTTTTGTGGTAGCCGTTGGCCACGACCATTTCCTCGGCTTGCGCGACGATGGCGCGCTCGACGTTTTGCCGATCGCGGTTATGCCGGTCAAGCGTGCGGGCGATTTCGTTGGCGCGGTGCTGATCGGCTGTCGTGAACAGCTCGACGGCGAGCTCGGCGTGGCCCATGCGACCCACCGCGTTCAGCCGCGGTGCGAGTTTGAAGCCGATGTCGAAGTCGTCGAGATTGCGTTGATCGCGCAAGCCGGAGACGTCGATCAGCGCCTGCATGCCGACGTTTTTCACATGCGGCAATTGCTTCAGGCCGAAATGCACGAGGATGCGGTTTTCACCGAGCAGCGGCACCAGATCAGAGATCAGTCCGACGGCAGCGAAGGCGGTTGCGTCGACGAGCCATTCGCGGAAATCGGCAGACGCTTTGCCGTTGCCGGAAAGTTCGAGTGCGAGCGCCCACGCAATTTTGAGGGCGACGCCCGCGCCACACAGGTCTTCATTGGCACTCGGGCCGCAAGCCGTGGGATGGACAATAGCGTCGGCGGCAGGCAACGTCTCCCGCGGCTGGTGGTGATCGCTGATGATCATCTGCATACCGAGCTCGCGTGCGAGAGCTGTCTCATCGATTGCCGTAATGCCACAATCGACGGTGATGATCAGCGACGCGCCATTCGCCGCAATCGTTCGGATCGCGTCGGCATTGAGCCCGTAGCCCTCTTCCATGCGACAAGGTACGTAGGAATCCACAACACCGCCGGCGCGGCGGATGGTGTGCCAGAGAATCGTCGTCGCGGTAACGCCGTCGACATCGTAATCGCCGTAGATGACGACTTTGCGCTTCTCGCGAATCGCGGATGCGAGCAGCCGGGCAGCATCGCGAGCGCCGGGCAAAGCATCGGGCGGATATAACTCGGAAAATTGCGGCTTGAGAAAGCGGTGCAGCGCATCGGGTTCGCTGATGGCACGGTTCAGCGCGACCTGCGCTATGAGCGTCGAAACGTTGGCGCGCCGTGCGAGGTCCTCGCGCTGCGGGTGCGGCGGCGCGATAATCCATTCGGCTTGGGCAAACGATTTACTCATACGGGATAGCGTAACGCGAATTGGTGCGGCAACAACGCAGCGACGACATCGAAGGAATTCGGTATTCTATGTTCAGAAAAACACTGGCGGACAAGCCGCCAGTGGCACCCAAGCGGTTAAAGCGTCAGTGCCACACGTGCGCGAGTCATGGTTAACATTGAGATTTGACTGTAGTTCGCACCGGCGGGACGCCGGTGGCACGCCCAGCGCTCGCACCGGCGGGACGCCGGTGCCACACCGCAGAGTGAATAAACGACGACGAGCGTCCGCCTATTGATGCCAGGAGTTTGCTGTGAGTGAGTTTGTCAGAACGACGATGCGCGACGAA
>JBFWWY010000274.1:0-5357 GCA_050245935.1 Phycisphaerae bacterium
TGTCGCCGAAGGAGTTCGCGGCCTATCTCGCCGCCCCGCGTGCGGAGAAAGACACGTTCTTTGACGGTCTGCTCAACACGCAGCTCGGCATCCTCAGTTACGACCTCACCGGCTTACAAGGCGCGCTTCTCGACGCGACACTGAACGTCGGCACCTACACCGCGGTACACCACTACGGATGGTCGGAATTTGACGTTGATGCCCAAACCCAGGCACTGGTCGTGACGACGTACGGCATCGACTGGTACGACGAAGCCGCGCTACTCGCCGACCCGCCATCCATTGCCGCACGAAATCCCGAAGTCATCCACCGTTTTACGGTGATGCCGGTGCAGCACCTCACCGGCGACCTGAACTGCGATGGCGCGGTCACGGTGAGCGATATCGGGCCCTTTGTGCAGGCGCTGACGAACCCCTCCGCGTATCACGACGTGTATCCGGCATGCAATCTCGGAAACGCGGATATCAATGAGGACGGCGCAGTCACCGTTTCCGACATCGGCGACTTTATCAGCCTCATCACAACCTCCTGCTTTATCGCACCCGCGTTCGCATCGACCATGTTGCTGATTCAGGGGAAGAGATTTGTCGCCGGCAACATGCGTGCGTAGTTTGACTGCTGCGGTTGTTCGTGAGGCAGAGGTGACTCTCAGTTCGCTCCGTCCGAAGCGCGGTAGTTGAAATCCACCAATTGAATCGGACCGAGATCGGTCTTCGAATATCCCAGCAACGTACCGGTGGCAAACGCCAGATCTATTTGCGCAATCTGGTAATCCACGATCGCCCGAATTTCGCGCGACTGCGCGTTGCCGAGTCGATTCAGCGACTCCAGCACTTCCGTTTGCGTTCGTAATCCTTCACGAAACTGAATCAACTCCGCATCATAATTCACGCGCGCCACGATGACGTTCTGCCGGGCAGCCAGAATGCGCTGCCAGTTCTGACGCAACACATCGACGGAATCGAGCACTTCCTGACGAATCAACTGTTCTCGTTCCGCACGCGTCGCGAGGCGGCGGTTTCGTTGCAGAACGGCACGGCGCGCCCGCGATTTCGCACGCTCATTCGTTACCGGGATCGCGCCGCGCAACGCGACGGCCCAGCCCCCTCGTTCCCCCTGAACCGTCTCTTCGAATGCGTCGGTGAATCCATCGCCTCGATTGATGAACGTATACCCGTAATCCAGCACAAAATTCGGCAATAGCTGATTGCGCGCAAAGTCGATCGTGACGGCGTCCGCAGCGAGGCGCAACTCGAGCTCAAGCAGTTCGAGCCGGTTCTTCAGTGCCGCGGCAACAAGTCGCTGGGAATCGAATTCAAAACCGACCAGATGGGGCGCAGATTCCGGCACCACGACAACCGCCGAATCCAACGGCAACGCCGGCTCATTCATCGCGCGCTTCAGTTCGCGCTGCGCCAGGCGCAGATCGGTTTCCGCAACAATCAGTTGCTCCATCTGCTCGGCAACGCCCACCTCTGCCCGAACGACTTCGATTTGCGGCTTCTGCCCCTCCTCCACCAGCGTCCGCACAAATCGCAGATTCTGAGTCGCTTGTTCGTATTGCTCACGCCGGATCTCCAGCGCACGCCATGCGCCGAATACCCGCCAGTATGCCTTTTCAGCATCCGCGAGAATTCGCATCGCCGAAAGCTGCGTTTGTGCGGCGACCGTCGCGGCCGAATAGCGCTCAAGCCGGATGGACGCAACATTGGTGGCAATTCCGGCGTTGCGGAGCAGAGGTTGACTGAGTGTGAATTCGGCAGCGGCGAGATATTGATTGGGCTTCGTTGGATCGTCGAGCGACTTTTTGCTGAACGGGGCACGGACCGTTGCGTAACCGCCGGTGATCAGCGGTACATCAATGCCGGCCTCATATTTGAAAAGCCGATTTTGCTGTGCGTCGCGCGTTTGTGGGATCAGCTCGTCATCAATTTTGGGCAGGTCCTGACGTTCGAGCTGCGCATTGACAAGGATGGTCGCGTCGAACTTCGCTTCTTCTTCGCTGATGCGCGTCGCGGCAATATCGGGGTCTAACCGGATGACTTGCAATGCCAGGTTATTTTCCAGAACAATTTCGCGCATTTCCGCGATGGTCGCCGACCAGCGATCGGCCTCAATCGCCTCTTCCGGGATGCCGCGCCGCTTATTTTCTTCCAGCGCCGTCTCAATCGACATCGGAGCACTGTTGGCGATCGCGGGCAACGAGACCTGCGGGGTCGAATGCGTACTCTCTTTGACCCGCTGGGCGAGTGGAGCCGACATTTTCCCAAGCCCGTGGCAGCCCGCGGCGGGCAGCAGCATCGCAGTGGCAAACACGCACAGCAGGGTGCGGCCAACCCGCGCCGGCCGACCAACTTGCGTGTTCCGAAGCCTCAGCATCGTCAGACGAATCTCGCCATACCCTTTCATTTCAGTCGCTTTCGCGCAACGCCGTCCTTCGGAGCGCTGTCCAACGCAGGGGGGAACCCATTGAGTTGACGCCAGATTTCGTATCCCAGTCGAACCTGACGCAGCAGGACGAAACCCTTTGATTTTGCCCCCTGCCGCAGCCAGGTTTCGTCCGGCCACGGTGGTTCATGTGGATCGGGCACGACCAGAATTCGAAATCGACCCTGGCCGTCGTCGCGCGGGTCGACAAGTTTGACCCTGCCGCCAAACGAACCGATCGCCACCGACGGCCAGCCCGCGAACTGCACGGCCGGCCATCCCTCGAACTGTAGTCGGACGGGATCATCTGCCTTGATCAGCGGTGCATCGATCCCCTTCACCATGATTTCCGCTGCGAGTTGTTGTGCGTCGGGCACAAGCTCGATCAACGGCTCTTTCACACTGACGACGGGTCCGTTGGTGGCGACCAGAATGCGATTGACCAAGCCGGAGCGCGGCGCCACAACCTTCTGAGATTGCTGCCGGGCGATTTCGCCGTCCATGCCCACGAGTTTCGCGCGGACTTCCTCAATCTTCTGCTCTGCGGCGCGCAATCCGGCACGCGCGGATTCGACGCGCGCCTGCGATTCACCCTCCACGCGCTCCACTTCGGCGCCCGCGGCGCGCGTGTCCGACTCTGCTGCTGCCAGCGCCGCGCGCGCGCTTTCGACATCCGCACCCGCTTGCTCGTGATCGCGTTGCGCGACCTCGAAATCGCGCGTCGACGCCAGACCGTGCTCGTGAAGATTGCGCATCCTCTCAAAATGCTGCTCTGCCGCACGCTGCGCAGCCTCGGCGGCCCGCAATTCCTCCTGCCAACTGCGGACGCGTTGCTGGGCCATGTCGACGCGAAACTGTGCCGCGGTTCGCGCGTTGTCGCGCACAAGCTCCAGATTCTCGATCTGGGTCAGGTAGGTCACTCGCTGATTCTCTGCGGCCGCAAGCTGAAGCTGGATCGTTCCTCTCTCCTGATCCAGTCTTTCGAGTCGCTGCGGATCGATATCGACGATTTCGCATATCAGATCGCCTTCTTCGACACGGGAATTCTCTGTGACCGAGAAACTGGCCACACGCCCGCTGACGGGCGCTTCGATCATTTGGGGCCGGTTCTGCGGATCCAGCGCAACCACGCGCCCCGCACCGGTAACATGCTGTTGCCACGGCAGAAAGATCAGGCACAAAGGCATCAGCAGACAGAAGCCGATACAGACGCGAACAAGACGTTTGGTAGCGATCGGAGTTCGCACCTCTTCCATCGCATCCAGTTGCGCCGCCGGCAACTCCCGGCGCTGCTCAGCGGCGCTCATTGCTCCACCGCCGCGCCGGCCGGCGCGCCCGCTCGACTCAAGGGGGTTCGGGGCGCGCGTTTCAAATGCACGACACGATCCCAGTAGTCGTCGGCTTCCTCACGTTGCGCCGTGGCAATCACCGTAAAGTTCCACTGCTTGTTCGCATTCTGACGCAAACGCAGCAACGCCTCCGGCGGGATTTCACTCAATACGTTGTCGAGAATCAGCACCCGCGGCGCTGCGACAATCGCCCGCGCGAGCATCAGTTGATGCGCTTGCGCGTACGAAAGCGGGCTGCCCAGACTGTTGAGTTTTGTCCGCATCTGTTCCGGCAGTTCCATGACATCGTCGAACAGGCCGACAACCTGCAGCGCTTCGCGCGCAGCTTCGTAGGTGATCTCGGAGCGCCGCAGCGTGATGTTTTCGAGAATGTCGCCTTCGATGATTTCTAACCCTTTGACCGCCGCCACCTGCTGCTGCAGTGCCTGGTTCGTAAATTCGCGATAGTCAAATCCGTCGAGCTCAATGCGCCCCGCCGTCGGTCGGCGCAGACCGCTGAGAACATCGACCAGCGTGCTTTTGCCGGCGGCATGTCCGCCGACAATCAGCACGTGTTGACCCGGCTCGACCACGAAGTTCAGTCCTGTGAAAACCGGGCGATCATCGCGATATCCATATCCGAGCTGGATCGCCGCAACGCGCGCCGGCCCCTCGCTACCAACCCCGGCGCTCCCTTCGGAGATTTCTACCGGCAGATCCATGAGCTGACCCAGTTTGTCGACCGCGGCAAGAAGGTCGTAAATGCTTTCGAGCTGCTTGCCCATTTTGGTAATCGACGCGAGGACAATGGTGACGATCAACTCGGCGGCGACGAGCTGCCCCAACGTCAATTGTCCCTCCAACACCAGCCAGCCTCCAAGGGTCAACAGCGCGGTACTTGCGAGCGCCTGCAGCGCGACCGTTCCGAAAACCTGCCGGAAAACAACCGCATAATGAGATTTGCGGGCATGGATATACGCGCGAGCCAATTCGTTCGCCCGCGCCATGGCAAAGTCGGCACCTCCGCTCAACTTGAAGCTCAACGGATTCCGCGCTATTTCTTCCAGTGAAGCGGCGACGGCGTATTTGGTCTTCGACTCATAGATCGCGGTCTTCACCGCTCCCCTTCCGAGCCCGAAGATAATGAATGCAATCAGGCCCATCAGCACCAGGTCAAACCAGAGCAGCATCGGGTGGTAAAACGCCAGGACCAGCAAGCCGATGACGGCTTGCAGCAGGACACCGATTCCGTCCAGCAGCAGCGTCGCGGCGACCTTTTGGACGGTCGTTACGTCGAAGAAGCGGTTCACCAGCTCGGGACCGTGCTGGCGGTCGTAGGCGTCGATTCGAACCCGCGGCAAACGATACGCGAGGTCACCGACCACACGTACGAAAACACGCCGCTGCATGATTTCAACCACCACCGCCTTCAGCAGCCGAACGGCACCGGCGAACGTCAATATCGACAGCAAGAGGATGCCAAGAATCAGCACCGGCTGCAGCAGGCCGCCAAACCCGACAAAGTTCACCAGAACCTGCACCGCAACAGGCGTCGCGAGTGTCAGAACCCCGACAATCAGGGAAAAAAGCAAAATGACGAT
>JBFWWY010000275.1:0-5331 GCA_050245935.1 Phycisphaerae bacterium
CGTCAGTGGGTGATCGCGAAGGCTTGGCTTCGTCGCGAGCTTGGCGATTCGGATGATGAATAGTCGCCAACGGCAGGATCGAGCATCGTGAATCCCGCAAAGGACAAAGAAAACATGAGATCGCCGAACTCGACTCATTGGCAGGAAGCCAAGCGGCTGCTCCACGCGGCACTCGATCAACCGCCAGCCGAACGCGAAGCGTTTGTGCGCAGCGCTTGCGGCGAAAACGCGCCGCTGCTTGCCGAAGTTCTTTCGCTGCTCGCCGCGCACAGGTCCGATGATCTCGATACCACGACGGTCAGTGCCGGAACGCCCCTTACCGAAAAGCCGGGAACCGTCATCGGTCGCTATCGCTTGCTGCAGCAGATCGGCGAGGGCGGATTCGGCGTGGTATTTCTCGCGGAGCAGCGGACGCCGGTCCATCGCAAGGTCGCGCTGAAAATCATCAAGCTCGGGATGGACACGCGCGAGGTGGTCGCGCGATTCGAGGCGGAGCGCCAAGCGCTGGCGTTGATGGATCATCCCCATATCGCGCGGGTATTCGACGGCGGTGCAACGGACAGCGGTCGCCCGTATTTTGTGATGGAATACGTCATGGGCGATCCGATCACGGAGTTCGCCGACGCGCACCGTCTCAACGTGCGGGCACGGTTGGAACTACTCACGCAGGCGTGTCAAGCGGTCCAGCACGCGCACCAGAAAGGCGTCATTCATCGCGACATCAAGCCGCGAAACGTCCTCGTCAGCATGGTCGATGGACGGCCGTACGCGAAAGTGATCGATTTCGGCATCGCCAAAGCGACCGCCGCGCGGCTGACCGAACGCACACTCTTCACCGAGCACCGGCAGCTCATCGGCACGCCCGAATACATGAGCCCTGAGCAGGCGGAAGGTTCGCCGGATATCGATACTCGCACCGACGTCTACGCGCTCGGCGTGCTGCTCTATGAATTGCTGTCGGGTGTGACGCCGTTCGATGCGAAGCGATTGCGCAGCGCTGGCTATGGCGAGCTGCAGCGCATCATTCGTGAGGAAGAACCGCCGGCACCGAGCATGCGTTTGACGCGTAATCTCGCTTCACTCGCGGCGACCGCCGCCGCGCGGCACAGTGATGCAACGACGCTCGGTTCGCAGATTCGCGGCGAACTGGACTGGATCGCGTTGAAGGCGCTGGAGAAGGATCGGGCGCGACGGTACGAGAGCGCCAGCGATCTGGGGGAAGATCTGCAGCGGCATCTGAAGGGAGAGCCGGTCGTCGCTGCGCCGCCGACGTGGCGCTATCGGCTGCGAAAAATTGTTCGGCGTCATCGTGCCATCGCGACGGCGGGCGCGGTCGTGGCGACGGCGCTATTGCTGGGACTTGCAGGTACGAGCTGGCAGTGGTGGCGGGCGGAAAATGCGAACAGTTCGTTGTCCGATTCGCTGACCGCTGAACGCGCCGCGCGCGAGGACGCGGAGTGGAACGCGTACACAACGAACATCGCGCTGGCGCAGGCGGCGATCGCCGCCGGCGACTGGCCCGCCGCCCGCGAACGCCTCGCACGCTGCGCCCCGGAACGGCGGGGGTTTGAGTGGCATTTGTTGAATGAGGAGGCGGGGATTGTCGTTGCTGAGTTTCGAAACGCCACGGTGATAAGTCCGACGAAGAATCGCATACTCACTTGCAACGGCAAAATTGCTACTCTGTACGATACATCCGGAAACACAATCGGCGAGCCCATGCTAAGTGAGGAGGAGATTCTTGGGGCAGCATTTAGTCCGAACGGGACGCGCATAGTCACCTGGGGTGTGGATGCCGCCCGCTTGTGGGATGCCGAAGGGTGTGCAGTTAGCCGGGCTCTGCGTTTTGCTCATCAGCGGGGATATCAATGTGGAATGAAATTCAGTCCACTTGGAACATTTGTGCTAGCGGAGTGCGACTTCGAGCCGACAATTTGGGACGTCGAGGGACGACTGATCGGCACGATTCCGCCAGCGCAAGAAAAATTTGTCGGAGTAAAGTTTAGTCCGGACGACAGACTGATTCTCACCTACACCACGAAGTCTGCTCAGCTTTGGGACGTAAGGGGGCGACCACTTCATGAACCCCTGCAACTAGACGCCGATCTGTGGAGTGCCGAGTTCAGTCCGGATAGTTCGCTGATATTGGTGACAGACACACGTGGAAGTCGCTTCTGGAGTGTGGACGGCCAACTGCATCAAGGTCGGATCGAGTTTGACAGTCGTCTAACTCCAAGATTCTCCCCTGACGGTTCACGTCTGATGACGTCGTCGATCGAAGCTGCTCAGCTCTGGGATCTACATGGCAATGCAATTGGCCCTCAACTGCATGTGTCTGGCAGCGGCCAGTCCAAAACGATTTTCGTACCCTCGTTCAACGCCACTGGGACACGGATCATATTCTCATCGGTAGGTGAAGTTCGAGGTGAAGCGCGTTTATGGGATCGCGATGGGAACGCAATTGGCCCGCCAATGGAAACGACGCAGCGAGCCGCATTCAGTGCGCACGGGGATTTTTTAATAGCGATAAACAATCACGATGTTCAAATTTGGGACACGAATGGTCACAAATTCGGCTCTGCGATGCGACACAACAAGAAAGTGATCGACGCTGAATTCCGTTCTAACGGGAGCCAGGTGATTACTCACACGGATGATCATGCGATCCACTTATGGAATTGCTCAGGCCTCTTGTTGCAGTCGTACTGTCCAAGAGAGATCAGCTCTTGGGACGATAACACAACGTATATTCATGAGTTGGCAAGCAGTTTGACTGACGAGCCAAGGCTTCTTGTGGGGACTTTCGAAACGGCACGGCAAGATTTTTTTATCATTCAAATGAAACAAGACACGAGAATACTGCTTCCCAGCGAACCCTTATTGCGTGAACTAGAATTTGAAAGAATCGAATCTCGCGGTTGTAAAAATGGCGAGAACCTCTTTACTCAGGCGCGGGACTGCAGAATCATAAACGACGGTCGTCGCGTACAGATTTTCCACGCGACTGATCGGCGCGAATTGGCGGTCTTCGAAACGCCCGAACGCGTTGCGAGCGCGAGTTTCGTCGGCAACTGTGAGCAGCTAATCCTCACCTTTCGAAGCGGTGCGGTTGAAATCTGGGACGCGCGGTCTCCAGAGCAGCGGGCAGCGATTCATGCGGAGCGCTACGCGGCCCGGACCAGCGTGCGGGAGTGGGTTGCAGAATTGCTGGCGGGGCCGGCGCCGATTGCCGATATCCGCAGCATGATCCTCGAAGAAGCCTCCCGCACTCCGCTCGAACGACTGGCGGCGCTTGACGAACTGTCGGCGCAGCTTGCGCCGATTGAACAGGCGGCGGAGGTAGCTTGGGTCGAGATTCGCGCAAGAGAGTGCGTCCGGGATCGGTTACTCAAACTTGTTGAAGCCCGAACCGATCCAATGCGTGTTCGAGAGATTCTGTGCCGACGCGCGCAAGACTGGCACCCTGGGCCGTACACTCTCTTTTGCTTCGCCCAAGACATTGTCTCTGAATCTAATTTTACGTTGGAGCAACTGGAAGCAGCCTCGGCGGCTGTCCAAGAGGGGATGCTTTTTGGAGAGCAATCATGTGACGCGGCAGTGATTCTCGGGATGGTGCAATATCGAGCAGGCGAATTCGAGTCAGCCGCGCTGAATCTCGCGCTTGGTACGGAAAAGTGCAGAAAGGTCAATTCGGAGCCTCCGGCGTCCGGACTCGCGTTCGGCGCGATGGCAAATTTCCGATTGAAAAACTTCGATGAAGCAAGCACACTCCTTGCGCAGCTTCGTGAACTTTGCTCCGAGGCTTCGGATTACGTTTGTAATGCGCAGTTTCTCCGCGAAGCCGAAGAATTGATCGAAGGCTCCGCCGCAACTTCTCATTCTGTCCAAACGCCCTGACGCGATGGCAAAGCGTCTCAACGAGAACCAGATCAAACCAGGCGAACGACATCCAATACAATCAACCCCGCAACGGCTTCTTCTGTTTCATCGACTTCGCGGGGGCGGCGTCGGGGCCCGCTGCGGTGCTGACACCGGCGTCGGCTGAAGCGACGCATTCGAGCGAGAGGCCGATGCCGCGTTGTTCGGGGTCGACTTGCAGCACGCGGGCTTCGATGACCCGGCCGGATTTGACGACGTCGCCTGGATGGCGGACGCGAGGGTCGATGGGTGGGAAACACGGATTGGGGCGGCGGCATCGACTGATGCAGATCATCAATGTTTCGTGGTGGCCCAATGCCACGCCGAGACGATTCAGGCGCCGACAGAGATATACGGGGCAGCTCTGCGACGCACAAACCGGAGTATCGCTTTTCGAGCGCGACGTCGCGACGAAGTTCCGCGACAATTTGGCCGGTCTGAACGCGGATGGCTCTTTGGTCGCATTTCTTGAGTTCGAGGACGAGCGCCCTGTGTGCCGCGTGTTCGCCCCGGCGACCGGTCAGGAAGTGAGAACGCTTCCGCTTGGCGACATAAAAGACGCGGCCGGCAAATCTTGTGCGCTCTCACCGGACGGCACACGCCTGATGCTTTACAGCGAAACCGGGGCCACGTTGTGGAACCTGGACACCTCGGTGCCAGTCGCGGGTTACGAAGGGCAAAGTCCTGTTTCGTCTTCCAATTTGGTGCGGTTTTCGCCGAAGGGCGGACAGGTGGTGTTCGTCGCGGGAAATGCCGCGCGACTTATCGACGCGCGCGACGGCCAAGAAATCGCAAAGCTTGTCGGTCATACGGAGATGATCGCCGACGTGGCGTTTTCGCCCGACGGTTCGCGGATCGTCACGGCGAGCCACGACCAGACGCTGCGGATCTGGGACCGCGCGGACGGCCAGTTTCTAATGCTCTATCGCGAGCAGGAGTCGGTAGCAGTTCACGAGGGGCGGGTACGGCTCGCACTACGTCGGCTTCACCTGCCTCGCGTTAAGCCCCGATGGGACGCGGCTGGCGGTTGGTGCGGCGGATGGCCGTGTGCTGATTTTTGACTCGGATTCGGATCGCACGCGGGGCGGCGACTGCTTCGATTCGGTGAAATAGCTGGCACCGACGGCGCGAGAATGTCAGGATCATACGTCGAGGGTCAATCCACGCCCGCGTGATGCGGGCGATGAAAACCCCATCACGTCGCAGTTCGTGCATGAATGTTTCAATCCGCGCCCGCGTGATGCGGGCGATGCGGTCGAGTGCGAGCTCGTCGGGTTCGCCTTCCAGTTTCAATCCGCGCCCGCGTGATGCGGGCGATCGCGCGAGGCACGGGGCGGGGACGCGGTGCACTGGTTTCAATCCACGCCCGCGTGATGCGGGCGATCCATGCCCCGAGCTACTTTTCGAGCGTGT
>JBFWWY010000276.1:0-5308 GCA_050245935.1 Phycisphaerae bacterium
CGTGCCGGAGACGGCAAATGAGCAGAACGATCCCACGACGGCGGGCTCCACGCCGTCCATCATGCGTCAACTTGAAACGACGTTTGCCGGCTCGTTGCGGCCGTCGTTCGGGCGGGTGCAGGGTTCCAATCGTCAGGAATGGCAGCGCTTCAACATCGCCGACCAGGGTTATTACGACCTCGCGCAGTGGCAGTGGGCACAGTTTCCCGCCACGGGTGCCTGGAATGCGGCCCGAAATTCGCTCGTGGTCGCGGGCCGGACGGTCGACAATATCATGAATTCGCCGACGGTGTCGCCGTATCTGTCGCTCGTCAATCGACGCAACTTTCTCACGACGGTCAGCAACAGCGACGAACTGGCGCGCGTGATGGACCCGCTCGATTTTGCCGAGCAGGCATTCGGACGTCCGTTACCGGCGCGTCCGCCAAGCGTTTCGCCTCAGGATGACCCCGCAGTCAATCCGGGACCTCGCGCCCGCTGGAAGCAGCGTCTCGGTCTGCCGCACGGTGCGCCGAAGTTCTTCCTCGGCGAGGTGGAAAAAGCGTTCGCGAATGACGGCACGTTCTTCACCGGCATCCCGCAGATGAACACGCAGTTTGTCAATTACACTTTGAATTCGCCGGCCCAGAATACGCAGGATCTGATTCGCCGGCTCGCAAGTTATTACTACGACATGCTCAGCGGGCACCGCTGGACCTTTGGCGATCCGGAAACCACGACGGGTGCGGCCCGCGCGACGTCCGTCGTTGCCGTCCAGGAACGCCAAGCCTTCATGCTGGCAGTCAATACCGTTGCATTTGCGGCACCCCGTGTCAGCAATGCGGCGCTGCCCGGCTTTGTTGATCTGGTGCTGTATGCGGATGACAAGCCCAATGACGGAGTTCCGGAGCCGACCTATATCGGCTACGGACCGCAGCCGATTATTTCCGAAGTCATTGCGCATTACACGCGTGAGGCCGAAAGCAATCCTCAGCCGCTTCGCGATTCGATTTCGCTCGTCGTGGAGTTGTACAATCCGAACGATCAGTTGGTGCAGGGCGGCGCGGACGTGCACGCACTGAATCTTGATCAGTTTGCGCTCAGCATCAACAACGACTTTATTCCGCAGGTCAGCGACAACAACCCGCAGACCAACAGCGCGATTATTCAGCTCGCCGGGCTTCCGAATACGCGCCTGAATGGTCGCTGCTTCCATGGCGTTGGCATTGTGAACGGAACGCTGGATACCTGGGCACACACAGGCGTACCGCTGCCGCCGGAAGTGTATCATAAGTACACCTATCCGCAGCCGATTTCTTCGCAGAACCTGGTGAACGTCGGTGACTTCATCACCGTAAAGCTCTGGCGCCGCAATGCGCGGACGAATCCGCGCGAGTATCGCTGGGTGCAGGTGGACGAGATGAAAGTTCCCAAGCCGGAGCGTCAGTTGCCGCCGCCGGACCCGGAGGATGACGATGCGACGGCCTATTCGCGTGTCGCACGGGACATGTCCACTGAAACCTATTTCGGAAATCCTGATCCGACCAATATTCCGAACCTGTTGCCGGGACCGCTGCAGGCACGGTGGCGCTGCATCATGGCCGCGGAGCCGGGCATGACAAGTGACGATCCCGGTTACAACCGTGTTCCCAGCCTCACGAATCCGGGGGGTGGCGACGGTGAACCAAGTGCCCGCGTCGTGCAGAACATTGGGCAGCCGGGTCCGTTTGCGAGCGACTCGGACGGCCGCGGGCCGACGACGCCGATGAATCTGATGAACGCGAATCTGACCGGGGCGCCGGGTTCTGCCGCCACGCAGGCGATTTCGCCCGCTGGTCTGATCAATGGCGTATATCGACCCAACTCGTTCCCGACCGTCGGATTTCTGATGTTCGTGCCGCGTTATTCGCACACGATCGAAGCTGCCGGATCATTCAAGCCGATGGGCACGTGGATGCGCGATGAGTTTGTCCTGCGCAATTACACCCCGGAAACAACGACACCCGCCACGGGGCGCTATCCCGTCGATTTCGGTCACATGCCGATCTTCGACAACAAGCAGCCGGCGTATACGTACAACGCAACGGTGCCGGGCGCGAATCCGAACAAGCCCGAGCCGCTGCTGGACGAGCATGAAGGCAAGGTGCCGTGGGGACTGCTGATCTGGGATTACTTCTCCACGCGAAACGTCAGCGAGCCGAACGTGACGAACTTCACGCCGCGCTACCCGTTCCCGTATGAGAGTCCGCAGAAGGTCAGCGGGAGAATCGACGTCAACAATGCTTCCTGGTTTGTGATGGCAGGGCTGCCGACCATTGTGCGCTTTAACCCGGCCGTGACGTGGGGCACCGCCTCCACCCAGAGCATGATGCCGCTCGCCGTCTCGAATTCCAATGCATCGCCGGCATTCTGGCGTTGGGATTCCGGCCTGCTGTTCGGTCAGCAGACGATCGCGAATCCGGCAGCGCGGCCGCCGTCCAATCTGGGCACGCCGCGATTCGACGATATGCGACGCCTGGAATTCGATCCGCTCAACGGCGAAGTTGCCGGCGGCATCTCGCGTCTGGGCGGCGAACTCGCACAGGCGATCTGCGCCTATCGCGACCGCGTTCCCTATTCGCCGGGTGCTACCGATCTGCCGATCATTTCGCGCGGTATCGGCTATGCCGATGTGCGCGACGACGGGACGAAGGTTCCGGGATCGTCGGTAGCGAGTCTGCGTGTGCCGAACGGCGTTCACACCGACGTCGGCGTGCGCGTGTATTCCGTCGGCGAAACGGTTCGACGCGGTTCCGACGAGCAGCGTCAGTACGGTTTCATGACGCTCGGCGAAATGATCAATGTCTACGGCATGGCGGGCGACCGCGACGCGTTCTCCGCAGCGATTCCGACGGATGCATCGGACCCGATCGGCGCAAACTGGCCGTTGGCTCCGGACAATCCTGATTTTTACAAAGCTGTCGGCTACATGGCTGTGCTTGACACGCATTTCCTGACGACGCGCAGCAATACGTTCACGATGTATGCGTCGATCATGAATCGCGACCCGGAGCAACAGGAGCAGAGCGTACGGCTCCAGATGACTGTGGATCGTTCGAACATTCTGCCGCAGATGGTGGTCAGCACCGTGGATTACGACGGTAACGGATTCCCGGACATCGATACGCAACAGCGTCAGGGAACGCCGGAAATTATCGCCGAGCGTCGCGTAGGCTACTTCAATACGCGGAACGACAACTAGCGCATTGCAATCCACTCGTAGCGGCCGTGCCTCCGTGCCGGCCGTAGAACTCCAGTATGCGTTCGACATCAGGCCGCTACGGTTGAACTGAAAACGCTCCAAGCGGCCGCGTGAATGTATAGCAGCGTCGAAGAGATGCCTGCTCATCGCGCGCCCGTCAACGCTGGTGAATAAAAAAACGTTCGGCCTTCGCCGAACGTTTTTTCTTTGGTGCGTCGCATTCGCGCGTGTGAGCGCGACGAATCTCAATCTCGGGCAGCTTCCTTTGCGATTTGTAAACGCTGCGCCGGTGTGAGCGGTTGCCGATGGCTGAAGCCGTTGTCGATTTCATGCCAGTGCGTGATCGCGGTCTCGTTGGGATGCCAGCAAAGCCAGATTTCGCGCCCTTCGAGAATCGCGGGAAAGTCGACGAGCCCCGTCTGCCAGTCTTTCAGCGCACAGCCGATCCGCTCCAGCTCAGCATGGAGCGTGTTGAGCGCCTGCTGCAGGTCGATGAGTTCCTCGCGAATTTCAAGCAGCCGCGCGCCCGACTCGGCACTCCCGGAAAGGTCGTTCGCTTCATCGCGAAGCTGAAGCACCTGCGCAAACCGCGGGACAACGTCCTGAACGATTCGGCGCACGAGCACCAGCGCCGCGTCCGCTTTCTCCACAGTGAAATATTTCTCGAAGCCCCGTCGCGGCTGGACAGCCTCAAGGGACTCATGTTCCGATTGGGTCATGATGGATATCTCAACGTGCAACTCCCCCTGCTACGTGAATCACGCAAAGAACATCAGCCGGCGCTTGCGCGTACCCGGCGGAGTTCTCCGCAGCACAGCGAGGGTAGCGCCTGCCGGGCCGGTTTTCCAGCGGTCGTTTGCTAAATCCCGCTGCTTCCGGCCATCAAAGCAACCAGAATGCCGCCGATGCACTGGCAGAGTAGAAACGGGCCGCCGCTGCCGATCCCCACCCACGCCGGCCACGTCGGTCGTTCTTTTCGTGCGAGAGAGATGAGTCCCAAACCTGTCGCGGTTAATGAGAAAAATGCCGCCAGAAGCGAGATGGCCATTTGTGTCTGATCGCTGGCGTCCGACATCTGCTGCATCATGTCCTGAAAGTTTGTCGGTTGGCTTGCCGGAAGATTGCTTTGCCGCTGCGCCCCGCGCACCGCGAGTGCCGCAATACACATGGCCATGCAGATCGCGCAGACCATAGCGGCTTTTCCGAACTGCGACGGCTTGGTTGGCGCGCCCGGCATGCTGCCGTCCGGTCGCGCATCGGCGGAATACCCGCCATACGACGCCGGCGGCGGCGGGATGGCTCCGCCGGCCGGACGCGCCGTAGCGATTTCGCGTCCCCCGAACTCGGAGTTCGCGGGCACGCTGATGACGCTGTCGCAAAATGGGCAGCGCGCCATTTTGTCCGCGAGCTCATCATCCACTTCGATCGGTTGCTTGCACTGTGCGCAACGAAAACGGATTGCCATTCACTCTCCAGAAAACCGGCGCAGCCGCCGGTGCATTGGTCGACTTTCGCTGTTCATCGTATCGGGGATAGCGCGATCCGGCTACGCGATTACTCGTACCGAAGGGCTTCGACCGGGTCCAGTCGGCTCGCCTTGTAGGCGGGATAAAGCCCGCTGATCACGCCGACAAATGTCGACGTCGCGACGGCAGTAATGACGACCTTCGCGTTGATCTCGGTTTTGAAGAGGTCCTCGAAAATCTTGTGCAGCCCGTGCGCAAACATGCCGCCCAGCATCAACCCGAACGCGCCGCCGAGCAAGCTGATAATGAGCCCTTCGGCGAGGAATTGAAGCAGAATGTCGGAGCGTCGCGCGCCGACCGCCATCCGCACGCCGATTTCGCGCGTGCGCTCGGTGACGGACACGAGCATGATGTTCATGATGCCGATGCCGCCGACGACGAGACTGATGCCCGCGATCGTATAGAACACGATCTTGAAATAGAACATGATCTGCTTGAACGTGTCGAGTGACTGTTCCTGATTCTGCACGCGAAAATCGCGCTCCTGCCCCGGGCGGATTTTGAGCGCGTCGCGCAACAACGCCTCGATCGACTTCTGCACACTCGTCATTTCTTTCGAATC
>JBFWWY010000277.1:0-5306 GCA_050245935.1 Phycisphaerae bacterium
TGGACAATCGCCTGAATCGGCAATTCGGACGATGTGCCGGGGAAACGCTCCGATGCCGAGTCCAGCTGCTCGTTCTGACCATCGATGCGTTCTTCGAGCACAGCTTCAACGTCTCCGGAAAACGAGACAATTTCCGCGCGTAGATTGACGGCGAACAACAGAAGCGCGGAAACGACATAAGAGGTGCGGATGACCAGCATGTGGGAATACTCCTGGAGCTACGGCTACTCTCATCATAACACGAATGTACGCTTTTGCCGTCCAGTGGTGCTGGAATCGAGCGGGGGCAATCAGCGGTACTGATCGGGATGAGGCTCGCGCAGACCGACGTCGTCAGAGTCAGTTCAACTTAAGAGTGCGGCACGGGTTTGGGCGTTGCGAGGTGCGAAAGCGCGGGAATCGGCGAATTCAGGACTCGGGAGAAAGCTGGTTGAGCGCGTGCAAGGCGAGCTTCGCCGCCTTTTGCTCTGCTTCTTTTTTGCTCGGCCCCCAGGCGCCCTGGAACCGCTCGGGACCGATCGCCACCGCAATTTCGAAGCACTTGGCGTGATCCGGGCCTTTTTCGTCGAGCATTTCGTAGCGAGGCGTAACGTTCAGCTCGCGCTGCGCGTATTGCTGCAATTGCGATTTGTAATTGAAATGATGTTCGGATTGAGTCGCAATTTCAATCTCGTCGTGCAGTGCCCGGACAACGAAGGCGCGCGCCGCGTCCATGCCGCCGTCCAGATAGATTGCGGCAGTCACGGACTCGAGCGCCGCCGCAATGATCGACTTGGGCAAATCGACGTGGGATTCCATGCCCTGCCCGACCACGATCGCTTCCGCCAGGCCTAGGCGGCTTGCGGCTTGCGCGCACGCCGCGCGTGAAACGACTGCGGATTTGATTTTGGTCAAATCGCCTTCCTGCGCCTCCGGCAACGCTTCATACAGCGCCTCGCATACCACAAAGCCCAGGATGGAATCGCCAAGAAACTCCATTCGCTCGTTTGAGTCCCCGCGATGATCGGCGGAAGATGCATGCGTCAGCGCCGCGCGCAGCAGTCCTGCATCCCGAAAGGAATAACCGAGTCGTTCCTGGCACGTTTTCAGATCATTTACTTCGCATTGCATGCAAGTTTCCGGCGCACGGCGTGGTGGCGATCACATGTCGCATGGATTGGCAGGGCGCAACGTGATTGCGAGAGGGAGCCGCACTGACAAAATAGTCAATCTAGATCGAAGTTTACGGTTTCCGACTGATCACGACAAGCGATTTTGTCCTTCCAGGAGCAGCGCTGGACGCGGCGCAGCCGGAGGGTGCAATGAGCGACTTGCCCCGATCAAGTCGCCCGTTGCACGCCAGGCTGTCCCCATCCGAGCAGTTCTTTCGCGTTTTTTGGCGCCTCGCGTAGATATCGTTCGTTCGGGCGATAATCGCGGAGCGCACCTGCCGCATGCGATCACCTTCTTGTCCGATAAAAACTAGAATTGATAGTTGCCCGCCTTGCCATAGACTGATTCCTTTTCGACGCCGATCCGGATGGTGTTGCAGTCCTTGCCCGCTTGATTTATAGTGCGCGGCTCGAATTGAAATGAACTTGGAAGGACAGACTATGTCAGTCGATATTTCACTGCGTTCGTCCAGCACGCTTGTTCGTCACAAAAATGTTCTTACCCGCGCCGAGCGTATCGCACGCTTGAAAGAGGAGGAACGCTGGGACGATATCAACAAAGTTCTGGGCATGCCGAAAGTGGGCAATCGCAAGCCGAAGTCCGGCGCGAAGAAGAAGGCCAAGGGACCGGACGCCGAAGAAGCTAAGAAGTAGTCCGCCCGATTCTCAAACGACCCGCAAAAGACAACACGATGCCGAGACGATTCCTGCGTCTCGGCATCTTTTTTTGAAGAGATGAATGTCTCGTTTTTGCCGCCACAACTTGTAGTTATTGCCCCAACAGTCCATTTCGCCGAAAAAAAATCGAAACGCTGCAAATTGCCGGAAGCGGTTTCACCGCACGCGCCCCCGGGTTCAATCGCATAGAGCGCACTTTTACTCAGGCCGGGGAAATACCTTACCCGGCCGCTTCCTATCTATCTTGATGTTCCATGTTGATTGCCCGATTTGATTGTCAGACGTAGCTGACACCTGTGGAACCCAGATAGCCAGCGTGTGCGGAACTCGAATGAACATGCTTTCCGACCAAGTCGATAAAACTGGCAGCACCGCGCGAACAGCCTTATCCGCGGAACAGTTTGCGCCCGCGCAGCGACGTGCACGACGGTCCGGATCGACGAAGCTGCAGATTGTGCTGGTTGTTTGGTTCATGGCGATTGCCGCCGCGATGGCGGGTCTGACGCGTTATGCGTACACACCGGGGGCCGCAGGGGAGATGCCGCTTTCCTGGCCGCAGAATTCGACGATTGCGCGAGATCCCTTGAGACCGGTTCTCGTCTGTTTTCTTCACCCGCGATGTCCCTGCAGTCGCGCCACGCTCGCCGAACTGGCGCGCTTCACGGCAATCATGGGACGGGATGTGGATGTGAAGATCGTCATGGTGCGTCCCGAAACGTGTGCAGCCGGCTGGGAGCAGGGGACACTCCTGAAAAAAGCGCACGAGATCGTTGGGGCGGAGATTCTAATTGACGAGGCCGGTCGCGAAGCGACGCGATTCGGCGTGCGCACCTCCGGCCACGTCGGACTGTATGACAAGCAGGCCGTTTTGCAGTTTTCCGGCGGCATCACCCCGTCTCGGGGACACGAAGGCGCGAACGCGGGCATCGACGCGATGGCGCAGCGATTGGTCGGAGGAGAGAGGGCCGTCTGCTCCACTCCCGTTTTTGGTTGTCCACTGTTTGCACAACCCGAGGTTGAGACAACGGATCAAGCAACATGTTGCCAGCGTTGAATACATCCTACGAAGCGATTCCGCCACGAAGTCTCCAGCGCCGCGCGCGGGGAATATTCACAGAACATCAGCGGCAGATTTTTCTGCGCACCGATCGGATGTTTGCGGTACTGATGGCAATCCAATGGGTGGGCGGAATCATCCTTTCGCTCTCATTTTCCCAGCGTACCTGGGCTGGCGAAACTTCCGCGATCCATGTTCATGTCTGGTCAGCCATTGTGGTGGGGGCGCTCCTGAGCGGTCTGCCAATCTGGATGGCGTGGCGACAACCGGGCACCGCCGCCACCCGCTATCTCATCGCCGTCTGTCAGATGCTCTGGTCTGCTTTGCTGATACACCTGACCGGCGGACGTATTGAAACGCATTTCCACATTTTCGGCTCACTGGCTTTTCTCGCGTTCTATCGCGACTGGCGCGTGCTAATTCCTGCAACGGCCGTTGTTACAGCGGATCACATGCTCCGTGGAATTTTCTGGCCCGAATCCGTGTATGGGGTTTTGTTTGCGAGTCCGTGGCGCAGTATCGAACACGCCGCCTGGGTGATCTTTGAGGATGTCTTCCTGCTGCTGTCCTGCCGTCAGGCGACGCGTGAAATGTGGACCATTGCGGAGAAACAAGCCCGACTGGAACACACGCGTGATCACATCGAAGTCGAAGTTCGCGAACGCACCAGCGAACTGGTGCGCGTGAACAAATCGCTCGAAGAAGCAGAAGCTGCCGCCCGCGCATCCGCGCTGGCCAAGAGCGAGTTTCTCGCCAACATGAGCCACGAGATTCGCACGCCGATGACTGCCATCCTGGGCTTTGCCGAAATGCTCCTCGACAAGTCGCTGGACTCCAACGAACGTGAAGATTCGGTTCTGACGATACATCGCAACGGACGCTACCTGCTGGAGATTATCGACGACATCCTCGACCTGTCGAAGATCGAGGCCGGGAAAATGACTGTCGAGTGTACGCCTTGCGACATCGATGAGATCGTCGCGGATGTTCACGACCTGATTTGCGTGCGAAGCGACACCAAGGGACTTCGCTTCGAGGTCGAACGGCGCAATGAGCCGCCGAAACAAATCCGCACGGATCCCACGCGACTTCGACAGATTCTCATCAACCTGCTCGGAAATGCGATCAAATTTACAACCGAAGGCGAGGTGCGACTGATTGTGGACTACGACACAAGCGCAGAGCCGCCGCAGCTTCTGTTTGACGTCGTGGATACCGGCATCGGCATGTCGGCGTCGCAGGCGGCAAGACTCTTCGTGCCGTTCAATCAGGCGGATATGTCCACGACGCGACGCTTCGGCGGGACCGGGCTCGGCTTGACCATCAGCAAGCGGTTTGCGGAAATGCTCGATGGGGATGTCCGGATCATCTCCACCAGTCCCGGCGAAGGAACGAGGATGCGTCTGCAGATCAACTGCGTGGATGCTTCAGTTACTCCGGTGAGCGTGAAACCGCGCGAAACCGCCGAGGAGCCGATCCGCCATGCAAAAGCCGAATCCCATTCTCCGCCCCTGGACTGCCGCGTTTTACTGGCGGAAGACGGATTTGATAATCAGAAATTGATCAACAGAATATTGACGCGAGCCGGTGCGAGCGTCGTGGTGGTGGAAAACGGCCAACTGGCCGTGCTGGAAGCCATTACCGCAATTGAGCAGGACAGGGCTTATGACGTCATCCTGATGGATATGCAGATGCCCGTCATGGACGGCTATGAAGCAACAAAAAGCCTGCGCCGCAGAGGATATGAACGTCCGATTGTCGCACTGACGGCCAATGCAATGAAGGGTGACGCGGAAATATGCATGGCATGCGGTTGCGATCTTTATCTGACGAAGCCAATTGATCGTGCCCGGCTCGTCGCCACCATTCGGCAATTTTCAGCCGCCGCGTGCCCGGTGCGGCTCGCATGAGTCCCATGATGCAGACCGGCGACCCCATCGGTCGCCGGCAAGATTTCTCTTCCGTACAACCAGTTTGCGGAAACCGGAATTATTTTTGCTTCAACGCTTCAGCGAGACCCGGCACCTGATCGGCACCGCTCTCGACCTGAACACTGCTGCCTTTAAAGTCGTCGCCCACGGGCTCATAACGACCACCGAGATGTGCTGCAAGGAAAGCTTCGGTGATCGCCCAGAACGAGAGGGAGTTTTCCGGTTTTGCAAAACCGTGCCCCTCGTCGGGATACAAAACGTAGGTCACCGGAATGCCTTTCTCCTCCATCGCTTTCACGATCTGGTCACTTTCCGCCTGCTTCACGCGCGGATCGTTCGCACCCTGGCCGATCAGCAGCGGCTTTCTCAGATTGTCAACGTAGTTGAGCGGTGAGCGTTCCTCCAGTACGCGTTTGCCTTCCTCCGTTCGAGGGTCGCCGACGCGCTTCGCGAAGAGTTCCAGCACGGGTGCCCAGTAGGGAGGAATCG
>JBFWWY010000278.1:0-5305 GCA_050245935.1 Phycisphaerae bacterium
AGCGCCCATGCTCGAGTTTTGCGAGGGTTTCGATATCATTTGCTGAGAGCTTCCGCACGACCTTGTCAGCGTCCTGAACATCGACTTTCCGCACCAGCCGATAGCCGATCGCCCGCAGCGCCGCTTCGAAAAATGCCGCCGAGTGATAGTTGGAGTAGCGATGCTTTTCATCCAGCTCATTCCACGGCTTGAGTTCCTTCCGCGCCGCACCTTTGGCCAATTCATCCTCGCGATAACGTCGATGGATCGCCTCCGCCGCCTTGCCCAGCCACGGCCGCGACTTCTCGTCCGGCAATTGCAGAAACGTCTCCGCCAGCAGCGCCGCCTGCACAACCGCTGGGTCATTTGGCGCGGGCACCAGCCCCGGCTGCTTCCGCCAGAATGGATCTTCCAAGAATTCGTCCGCCGCCCGCAGACTGTGTGCGATAATGACGACGGTCGCGCCGCATGTCAGGGCAAGCTCATACTCAAATCGCGACAGCCGCCCGCCGTTGATGCCGAGCAAGCGCACACGGCTGCGGTCGACGCCTCGCGACAGCAAATCCGCCCAGAGTTGCAATGGTCCGAGCGGCGTGTAACCGTCGTCCTTCACTTTAATGTTGGGTTTATAGAGCGGTTCGAGCTTGTCGGCGGGGGGTCGCTTCGCGGGCACGTAGCCGACAAGCGTGGCAGCAGGCGCGGCACCTTTCGCGGCGCGCGCCGCCAGTCCGCTGATTCCGGCGCTTGTTCCACCGCCAACGACCGTGCCCTGAAACCCGGTCAGCGCTCGTTTCAAAAGCGTCTCGTAGTCGTGCGCCGCTTGCCGGGAATATACTTCGCAGCCACCCGCGACGATCAATGTATTCCCCGGAAACGAAAGTCGTGCATTTGACGTGAGACCCGCGAAAGAGTCTTCGGCGACTTGGTCATTTGCGGCACTGTGCTTTTCTTTGTTGTTTTCGTTCTCTTTCTTTTTCAATACCCGGGTGCGGGCTACGGCGGTTACGCGCAGCAGCGTGTGAGCCCAGAAAAGTCCACGCCATTCCTTGTGCATCCGCAATTTTGCTGGTGTTGTCTTCAACGCAGAAATAATTCCTTCGATATCATTTTTCTCGTCGATAATCGGACGAACCGATGTTGTACTACAGATCGCGCGCAGGTACGTATTCATCGCTTCCCACGGCGAATCGAGATCGCGGAATAATTCCAGTCGCGCTTGCAGGAAGCGAATGCGCGTTGGATCGATCCCCAGCGCGAGTCGCTGGTCGCACTCGTCCAGTGCAGCGGCGATTGCGCCGCGCATCAGGTCGAGCAAATCAACATCGCGCTTGTGCAGCAGCGACGTTGTCGCGAGCGCGACAATGATCTCCGGGTCCGTCGGCCACGCCCGTGCGGCGGCGCGAAGTTGCTTCAACGCTTCCGGATAGTTTTTCTGCGCGTTTGCGACACGCGCCAACGTCAGCCAGCGCACAAGCTCGCGACGATGCTTCACATCTGTTGCGGCATTCAGATGCCTGATCGCGGCTTTGTAGTTGCCGCGCGCTTCTTCAATGCGGCCCCGCTCCAGCGAAACCTCCGAATTGTTTTCGATCGGGTAATCCCGAAAAGTCTTTAGGGCATCCTTGTCCTTGTTAATGCCGCGCCGCAATCGTGCCAATCGCAACACCGATTCGCGCTGTGCATTGGCGCGGCGTTTTCGCTCGTCGCCTTTTGTTTTGCCGACATACGACTTCAGCACCGCGTCCATCACTTCAATGCGACGCCGAGCTTCTTCCTCGCTACCCAGTGCTTCGTCGGCGTAGCGATCCAAAACTGCGACCATGCTCTGAAAGCTCGCGTCCGCCCGTTCGAGCAACGCCATCACGCGGCCCAGCTCGCGGTTGTATTCATCCGGAATGGTGAGCACGGTCTTGTAACCGCGATCGTGCTGAATTTCAGCCCATACGTGTTGCAACTGCGTTTTGACTTGTAACTCGAATCGCTGTTCGCGCATCCAATCGCGGTTACGTTTGAGCTTTACGCCTTTTAGATAGCGGGTACCCAAACGAATGACATAATGCACACCGCGATAGCCGAATTCGCGCGGTCCCAACCGCGCGCCGAGATCGCCGCTCTCACGCAGGTCGATATGCAAATCGGCGTTCTCTTCTATTTTTTCACAAACGTCGCGCAGATCGTTTTCCGTCAGCGTAATAATGCGTGCGCCTACGAGATCGGTGATCTGTTTCATCGGCTCCGAATATTTCGACTGCTTTCCCCAGCATTTTCCACCGAGACTCGCCGGCGTTTTTACCCGCACTGCGATGTGCGGCCGTGACGACAAGTCATCTGCGAGCGCATGCAAAACGCTTTCGACGATGTCGGCGAGTTCCACAAGTTGCGGACGGGCTGACTGAAATTGCTTGATCGCTTTTGCTACGTGCTCAGTCTTTTGATGATGGGTTGAGTGGGTATCGGCCGCGGTGGCGTCGGCCCAGACGCCCAATAGCACGCGCTTCAACGGTTCGATCAGATTGAGCTTATCCAAATCCTTTCGCGCGACCCAGCGCAGCGCTGCGTGTTCCTTCGAACGCTCCGGCGTTTGCCGGGCGTCTACCCACTTCGCGCGATACACGACGTGATGCAGTTTCTTGTTCTCGACTGTGTCTTCGGCGCACCCGACAAACCCGTCCAGCCGTACCGTCAGCCCGGTCTCTTCGCGCACTTCGCGAATCAGCGCTTGGTCGATCGATTCGCCGGGTTCTGGACGCCCGCCTGGAAGTTCCCATTCGCCAGGCCGACTCTTCGCTCGCGCCCGTCTCTTCAACACCAACACGCGCTCCTGATCGTTGACAATCAGCGCCTTCGGTGCGATGAAGTAGGGTATATCATTGCTTGTCGACATCGCAAAAGTGTAGCAAAATCTTTCTGAGAACGATATTCTCCATTGCGATCGCGCAGGCAGTGGTGTAATCAATCAATTCTGGAGCGGCGTAGTTGTACGGACCACAAGGTTCAAACTGGAACGAACCGAAGGATATCTTCGTCAGCTACGCGCACGCGGACGACCCCGCTATCGTGAAGTTGCTGGTCGATCAGATCGAAGCCGCCTTTCGTCTCGTCAGACCTGATTTTCCGCTGGAGATTTGTTTCTTCGACAAGCAATCGATCCCAAACGCTTCCCATTGGGAGGACGAAATTCGCGACGGCTTGCGCGCCTCGAAAATGCTCATCGCCCTGATTTCCGCAGATTATTTGCGACGCGATGAAACGGACCGGCCTAATTGGTGTCGGCGCGAGTGGGATGAGTTTGTACAGCTGGAGCGGGCGCGGTTGTTTCACACCGGCCCCGCCGACTACGGCTGGCCCCAACGCGCCATTGTCCCGATCTTCATCGCGCCCCCGAGCGAACTTGCCGGTCAGATCGACGACGAACGCCGCGCGTGGTGGGAGGATATCCAACGCCGACAGGGCATCGAATTACATGAGAATTGGCCGTTGACCGTCGCGACAAAAAGCGCACCGGAACCGCAACCGTGGCTGACAAAACTCGTGCAGGATCTCGCCGACCGTGCCGCGTTCGGCCGCAAACTGGCCGCCGTCCCGCGCACCGCGATTTCGCATAACCCAAATTTTGTCGGCCGCGACGAAGAATTGCGCAAAATCCACCAACACTTGATCGACCCAAACGACGGCGTCGCCTGCGTTTGCGCCGTCAATGGCGTCGGCGGCATCGGCAAGACTTCCGTCGCGCGCGAATACGCATGGCGTTATCGCCCGTATTACCTCGGCGGGCAATTTGAGGTCCGGATGGCCCAGGTAACGACGCTCGAAGGATTGCAAGGAAAGATCCTTGCGCTCGCACGCGGATACCTCCAGGCATCCATTCCGGACAATCTCCCGCTCGATACGCAATTCGAACTAGCAATCGCCGCGTTCAACAATCTGCCGTCGGACAAAACCGCCTTACTCATTCTCGACAACCTCAACGAAGAGGACGCGGCGCTGCTGTCAAAGACAAATCGCAACTTGGTGCTGCCATCGCCGGAACGGGTGCATACCGTGATTACAACCAGGTCAGGCGCGGCGACACTGGGCGACATGCCGCGCATCCGCGTAGATCGGCTCACACCCAGCGAAGCGTTGGACGTGATACTTCGTTACCGTCCCATTCCGCTCGATTCGAGCGATCCGGATTTACAGCGGCTTCGCGCCCGCGAAGTCGATTCTTTCGACGACGTGGAATCAACGGAGTGGAAGGCCGCGATCGCGATCGCGAACCGGCTCGGTCGGCATACGATGGTCGTGGCGCTCACCGGCGCATTTCTGGGTCACGTGCGTAAAAACATGTCCTGTCTGGAATTCCTTCGGGAGATGGATCAACTCGGGCTGGGTGCGGCGCTCAGCGAAATTGGTGATCCGAAGCGTATGCAGGGCTTGATTGATCACCCGCATACCATGGTGACCGTGCTTTTCGCCGATTCGCTTGACTGGTTGCGAAAAACGTCGCCCCTCGCGTGGCCGATTCTCGAACTCGCGGCGTTGCTCCCGCCGGATGTGGTGCCGTTGCAGTGGATTGCAGAAGTGTTGCGAGACGACGACGCGCTGGCCCCACATTTGTCGAAGTCGGGTTTCGGCGCGCAGCCTTTCGCCGACGCGGTCGCGGAATTGCGCGCGCTGGAGTACTTCACCGGGCCGGAAGACGCACCAACAGTGCAGATTCACCGCGTTGTCCAGGAAGTGATTCGCGGCAGAATCGACACCCAAAGAGCGTCGCAGCTTCAGGAGGCACTGGTTGGCCGCGCGGCGCAACGCGCGAATTTATTGGAGGGTAAGGCGGTTTCGCCGGAACGCCTTCAGCAGATTTACGCTCTGTCGGAAGCGGGCGAATACTGGCGCGATGGGAGCGTCACCGTCGCAAAGCTCATGGGACAGGTTGCCGGCAACTTGCTATCCATCGGCGACGTTGCGCGCGCGACACGAATGTATGAAAGTTCCCATCAGGATATTGTTGCGCTGCAGAAAGCCAAACCGGATGACAATTCGAGCGCACGACTCTTGTCGGTTTCGCTGGAAAAGCTCGGCGACCTCGCAGTACGAACCGGCAAGCCGGAGGATGCCGCGCGGTACTTTGGCGAGAGTCACAAGATTCTCGAACGGCTGGCGCAGGCGCTGCCGAATGACGTGGGTGCGCAGCGTGATTTGTCGGTTTCCTTGAACAAGCTCGGCGACCTCGCAGTACGAACCGGCAAGCCGGAGGATGCCGCGCGGTACTTTGGCGAGAGTCACAAGATTCTCGAACGGCTGGCGCAGGCGCTGCCGAATGACGTGGGTGCGCAGCGTGATT
>JBFWWY010000279.1:0-5292 GCA_050245935.1 Phycisphaerae bacterium
GACCCCAGCGGACAGACGCAGCGCGCGGTCCATGTTGCTCCGAGCGCCTGTGCGGCCGCGATCGCGACGACGGTCGTACTGAGTGGCGAAAACGGGTTCTCGTTCAGCGTGACCGCCGCTGATGGCAGCGATGACGTCCAGCGCTATTCGGTCTCCTTCGCAGCGACGGCACCGCCGACGCGCAGCCTGTCGCTGTCGGCCAGCACGTCGGAAACAATCAGCGTTGAGGTGGAACCGGTCGATGAAAACAACACGGGCACGACCGACTTGCCGGCAACGCTAACGTACGTGCAGGGAGAAACGGTCACCATCGAAGCGGGAATCCTTGCCGGCGACGAGGGATTCGTTCGCTGGGTGATCGACGGCGTTGAACAACCGCTCGCCGAAAACCCTGTGATGCTGCAAATGAATTCCGATCGATCCGCGGTGGCCCTGTACTCAGATTCGATCGCGGTCGACATCATCGGGAATTCGTCCATTCTGCTCGGCGAATCGGCGGTGCTGGAAGCGCGCGCTGCAGGCGGTGTCGCACCATACACTTTTTCGTGGTCACCAGCGTCATCGCTGTCGCGTGCTGACGTGGCAGCGCCTACTGCGATGCCCGACGAAACGACGAGTTACACCGTAACTGTCCGGGACGCCGCGAACCGAATGGGAAGCGCGTCCTTTACCGTTGCCGTACGCGAACTGTTGCGCGTCAACGCCGGCGATGATCAGCTCGTGGTCGCTGGGGAGACTTCGAATATGATGGGGGTTGTTGCCGGCGGCACGCCTCCTTATACGTTTCAGTGGTCGCCGGTGACGGGCCTTGCGAATGCCGCAGATCCGGAAAGTAGTATCACAGTTCTCGCCACCCGCACCTATACGCTCGCAGTGACCGATTCTCTGGGCGCAACCGCGCAAGACGCCGTACGCGTGACGCTTGTACAGCCTTTGTCCGTGTCGCTCGGCGGTAATCAAACCATCGACGATGGCGATGATGTCACCCTGACCGCTACGGTGAGCGGAGGACAGTCTCCTTTCGTCTATTCGTGGAGTCCGGTGGCGAATGATGACTCGCGCATCACAGATACACCCACCCGCACGACGGACTACGAGGTCCTGGTGACCGATGCAAGTGGACAGGTGGCCGAGGATTCGGCGCGGGTCACAGTCCGTGCGGAGCCGCTAGCGATTTCCATTCGTGCTTCGCGAACAAATGTAACCCGCGGTGAGAATGTGACGCTCACCGCAACGGCAGCCGGAGGAATGCCGCCGTACACGGTGTCGTGGACGCCGGAGAACGCCGTCGCGCGTCCACGGGAATTCTCGACGACCGCGACGATCGACGCGACGACGACGTTCCGCGTCACGGTGCGTGATGAAGCGGGCGCGACGGCAACAAACAGCGTAGTCGTATCGGCTGGTTCCGCAGTAACAGGGCAGGACGTTACCGGGGATCCGATTGCGATCGCCCCCATTGCCGGACCGTGCGGCCTGACGAGCTATTCCGCGATCGCATTCTGCGGTTTCTGGCTATGCGCGGCCCGAAGACAATCCGGCGCGCGCGGATCAGCGCGCGCGGTTCGGCGAAGTCGCTTGTAACAATGGAACATGCAAGGCGGACTGCGGCGGTGGTCAGCACGAAGACAGAATCGCTACTGCACTTCGTTACCGGAATTCGCAACGCGGGCGAGCGCACGATTGGCGATGTTGCTGAAGACCATCACCGTAACGACGACAACGACGATTCCGCCGATCTTGATCCACTTCTGTCCAGGCTGCTCATCCGTAATTGAGGTGAGCTGCGCGCCGACCCAGACGGCGGCGATCGTGCGCGGCGCAATGCCGATCGCCGTGCAGAGCAAATATTGCCAGACGGGAATTCGCGCGGCGGCGAGCGCGACGTTGGTCATCGCGAAGCCGCTCGGCACCGCGCGAACAAGCGTGACAAGGCCGAGCCGGCGCAGCAGACCGCTGTTGAGCAGTGCGTCATACACCGCTTTCGATTTTTTGTGCTCGGCCACGACGGCGACGGCCTTGCTGCCCGCCGCCACGCCTGCGACGACGTAGCCGATCAGTGCGCCGCCGAGAATGCCCGCCATCGCGGCCCACGAGCCGGTCGCAAAACCGAACAGCCAGCCGCCGAGTACGGCCTGGAGATGCGTTGGCGCGAGGGCCAGTCCGGAAGTGATGGCAAAGACCGCGATGTAGATGGCCATTGCGGTGGAGCCATACGACTTCATCCATTCGGCAATCTCGGCGCGGTAATACAGCAGCGAAAAAAAGCCGATGAACGGCAGCGTGACCGATGCAATCGCGACGGGTCCGAGCGACCCGAGCTTGCGGAAAATGTCGCCGGCGTCGATCGGCGGCTCGGGCTTTTGCGGCCTCTTCGCGTTGGCTGTCATGGATTCGGGCAATTCATCGTTCATGGAGAATAGCGTACACAAGGAAATGCAATTGCGGTAATCGTGTCGAGACACACGACATTCTGCTGAATAGCAATTCAATAAGGTTGATTTCGCGGGTCGCTTTCGTCACAATCTGCGAATACGGGTACCGCGTTCGCGATTGTGTCGAATGCCGCGTCGGCGAGACTGGGATTGGTCGCCGCGCAAGGCCTAGCACCGCATTCGACAGCATCTACGATTGTGTCTTCGCGTTCACCGCCAATTCCACGCGGATTGTTCCGCAGCCGCACATCGTGCGGGTTTTCGTACAGGCGAGCCAGAACCAGACGCCCTTTTCCAGAGGAGAGCGATATGTTTCTGCGCTACCTGAGACCGACCTTTCGGTGCGTTCAATCCAAGTGCATTTTGGTGAAGAATGTTCTGGGTCTTGCCGGCGCGTTGGCCACTTGCCTGGCGCAAGGGGTTCGGAAGGCGGGTTTCTCTTTTCCATTTGCGCGAAGCGGCGCAACCTTTGCGGCGATCATGATTGCCGGCGCTTACGATTCGACGCGTGCGCAATTCGTTGAAGCTGATCTCACCATCATTCACACGCTTGTCGGCGACGGCAGTGGGGAGTTCTTTGGTTACGTCGCGAACTCGATCGACGACGTGGACGGTGACGGCGTCCGCGACATCCTCAACGGAGCCCCCTTCAGCAGTTTTGAAGGAGCAAACGCCGGGCGCGCGTATCTGAATTCGGGTGCCAGCGGTGCGCGGCTGCATGTGTTCGCGGGAAATCCCGGTGATTATCTCGGCGCGTCCGTCAACGACGCCGGTGATCTGAACAATGACGGTGTCCACGACATTATTCTCGGCGGTGCCGGGCAGCCGTTCAACGCGTCACCCGGCGTGAACGGTCGCGTTGTCGTGTACTCGGGGCAATCGCCGTACCCAGAACTGTGGTCCGTCAACGGCGAAGCGTTGAATGATCAATTCGGATACAGCGTTGCAGGCCTGATGGATGACGTCAACAACGACGGCTTCTTTGACGTGCTGGCAACCGCGCCGCAGCATGACACCAGCGGGGTCAACGCGGGTCGTGCCTACATTCTGTCCGGTCTCGACGGGGCAGTGCTGCAAACCTACGACGGCGTGTTCACGGCGGACAATCATGGCACAGCCGTCGAAAGTATCGGCGATATCGACGGCGATGGGATTCGCGACGTTGTTGTCGGCGCGCGAAACGCCGGAAATCCGCGACGCGGTCGCGTGTACGTATATTCTTCCGCAATGGGCACACTGATTCACACGCTCGTACCGGACAACTCCGCGATCGACTTCGGCTGGTTCTTCATGAATTCGGCCGGCGACGCCGATGGCGATGCGTACGACGATATCTACGTGTCCGATTTCGCCGACGGCGTGCTCGGCGCGACTACCGGCAAGGCGTACTTGTTCTCCGGCAAAACCGGCTTGAAAATCCGGCATTGGCAGGGCGCTTCCGCGCAGCAGGGATTCGGCATCGGCCGCGCCGTGCCCGATGCGAATAACGATGATCGGGCAGATGTTTATGTGGCCGCGTGGGTCGGCGATGCAGGCGCATTGAACGCGGGGCAAGGCTTTTTGCTTTCCGGCCGCGACGGCAGTGTGCTGCAAACGATGACCTGCAACATTGCCAACACGCAAGCAGGGTACGACGCGCACGGCGTTGGGGACGTCAACGGCGACGGTCGCCCCGATTTCGTCCTCACCGGGCAAGGCGACAGCCCGGCAAACATCGCGGCGGGAAACGGCGTCGCGTACGTACTCGGAGGACAGGTCGGCGGTCTGCGCGGCGACATGAACTGCGACGGCGTCGTCAGCGTGAGCGACATCGGCGGCTTCGTGCTCGCACTGACGGATGCTGCAGGCTACGCGGCGCAGTTTCCCGATTGTGAGATTCACAACGCCGACGTCAATGGCGACAAAGCGGTATCGGTGAGCGACATCGGGGAGTTCGTGGCGTTGCTCGTTCAGTAACCTACGAATCTTTGCATGAACGCACGATCGCGAAAAGAAAAGAGGCGGCGAATGGACTTCGCCGCCGACTATCGTACTCCCTGGTCACGTCGCTATCGTGCTTCGATCAAGGGCGACCATATCAGGTCCGGCTGGTTGTAACCCCATCTGGTGGGGTTGATAAAGTCGCGCACCTGACGCGTGTTCGCATATTCGTGTTTCACGGGCCGCGCCGAGCCGTCCGCGAAGAGCACGTTCGATCCCTTCTTGTGACGATAGGCCATCTCCGACCATTTCGCGTGAATACGCCCGGGCGAGTTTCCGAAATCTCGCTGGAGTTCAATCGGTAGTTCATTTTTGCTGGAAAGCATATCGAATAGCAGCACAGTGTCGGACGGGCTTCGGATCCAACCCATTCTCGCTTTCTCTTCGTTATTCGGCCAGATGTCCTTCGAGTTGTTTTCCAGCTTGGAATTGATCACATAATTGAAGTAGAAGTAGAACGGCGTTGTGTGAATCGGATACGGAATTTCTCCCACATCGTCCGCCCCGCCCGGCTCCAAGGCCGACGGACAGGTAAAGATCGTGTCGTCCTGCGGGAGCGGCACATCTTTCGGGGCACCGCGGGATACCGCATCCTGCATCACTTCAAAATATGTCTGGTTTGCGACATAGGGCGGAATGGCGTTCGGAAAAAAGTATCCCACTTCATAGGCACGTGTGTTCGTGGTCGTGTCGACCACTTCACTCAGAATCTCACTCGACGGCCCATCCCAGGGAATGTCGCCGTTGTGTTCGTCCGACCACATCAAGGCGCCCATGCCCCACTGCCGGACATTGGACAAACACTTCACATCGCGGGCCGCTTTTCGCGCCTGATTGAGCGACGGCAACAAAATGGAAATCAGCACCGCGATAATCG
>JBFWWY010000280.1:0-5276 GCA_050245935.1 Phycisphaerae bacterium
AAGAAGTTCATCAGACGTCATTGTATAGTCTCGATGTCTGTGGCGGCCGCGCTGCTCGCCTTCGTCGGATTCCTGGTCTTCGCGAGCGTAAAGAACGAGAAAATTCGCGCGGAGCAGGAGAGGTCCCGCGCGACAAGCGCGTTTCTCTCGGAGATGCTCTCCGCAGCAAAGCCCGGAAAGCAAGGCGCGGATGCGACGGTGATCGAATTGCTGGCCGACGCACGACGACGCGTCGATACCGATCTGGCGGAGAGTCCGCGCGCCGCGGCCGATATCCTGTTCACCATCGGTTCGACATACCGGTCGCTGTGGCATTGGCAGGAAGCGACGGAGCCGCTGGAGCGCGCGCTGGAACTTGTTCGCGCTTCCTATACGCCCCCGCACGAAGAGATCGCGCGGACGCTGGCGGAATTGGGAACGGTGTACACCAGTCGACGGGATGCGCGGGCGGTACCCATCCAGCGCGAAGCGCTGGCGATGCGCCGCGCATTGTCGGGAGAGAATGACCCGCTGACGGCACTCTACGAAAAAAACCTCGGGTATGCGTTGTATCAGGTCGAACGCGAGTTTCGGGAAGCCGAGGTGCATCTTCAGAACGCTGTAACACTGTACCGCGCGCTGTATCACGAACCGCATCGTGACCTCGGTTCGTGCCTTCACAACTTCGCATACCTGTATGTGACGGAGCGACGCTATCCGCAGGCGGACGCACTGTTTGCGGAAGCCGTATCCGCGTTTCGCGCCCTGAATGATCCGGATGAGCCGTATTACGCCGAATGCCTGTACGGGTACTCGTTTCTGCTGGCTGCGCGTGAGAAATGGCCGGAAGCAATTGCGATCACACGGGAGGCCATTCCGCTGGTGGGCAAACATTTCGGACAGGAACGGACGCTTCCGTTACTCGGTATTCTGTCACAGGTGGAAGCGGAAGGCGGGGATTGTTTGGCGGCGCTCGCAACGAATCTGCGCGGGTTCGACGCGGTTTGCGGGCAACTGACGGCGATGGACGGCGGCGCGATCGGTGCGCATGCTGTCGTCGAGGCGTGGATTGCGCGCGGCGGAACCGACCTTGCCGAGGTCGCGGATGCGATCGACGCGATGCCCGACGCTGCGGGGCGGCGCTTGCTCAACCAACTTGAAAATCGTGCCACCTTGCTGGAAATCTGCGGTGAAGATGAAGTCGCCGCATGGATCTGGCGACGCGTGATCGACCACGCCAGTTTGCACGACGTTGCTTCTCATCCCCTGCTTGTCCAATCGCACGAGGGTCTCGGAAAAATTGCGCAACGTGCGGGTAGGCTGGCAGAGGCGGAAGAATGGTTTCGCTCCGCTTTGCGTTACGCCGACGCGGCCTCACGTGTACACCCCCCGACACGACTTCGCGTGCTGGGACGACTGGCTTTGTGTCTACACGCTGCGGGAAAAACCAACGAAGCGAGAGAATTGGCCGATACGGCGCTTTCGGCGCTCGAAGAGATGCATTCGCAGAATTTGCGGCTCATTGCGGCGTTGCACGAGGTATTGGGCTCGTAATTACGCAGCGCATGACGTGATCAGATCAGATTCCACACGGGACGAAGGACCACCTGAAAAGCGATTAAATTTTGCAGATTCCCGTGAAGGTATCCACGATCCTCGTAGAATGCGGGGAAACCTTTTTTCAGGAGTTCTCCATGTTACGACGGACAACCGTGTTGCTGATTCCCCTCGGGTTGCTGGTGGTCTTTTCCGGCTGCGATCGACGCGGTGATCGCGTGCGCGTGCGCACCGTCGAGCGCGGGCATGTGTGCGGGCCGCGCTGCGCGACGCATTTTCATGACGGCACGAACATCGTGATCGCTGATCGACACCGGCACGGTCCGGGCTGCGGACATCACTGGAACGGCGACAACTGGGTGGTGGTCACGACCCGAGCGCCGCGCGTGCGGGGTCATCGCTGCGGCATTGACTGCAATCATCATTATGATGGCGATCGCGTGGTGCAATTGCCGAGCCACGTCCACGGTCGCGGCTGCGGTCATGTGTACAACGGGAATCGCTGGGTGGTCGCGGATGTGCGCGGTCGCAGCAGTGTGCGCGAGCCGGTCAGGACGCAGCGCGGGTCAGGCAATCGCGTGATGACACGCGAGCGCGTGCGTTAGCGTTTTCCGCCTCGCCGATATGTCCTTAAATCTCAGGGAATGAACGCTGCGACGGCGGCAATGAGCCACATCACCGCGCCGACGGCAATTTTGGCAACCGTGCCGGAGAACCGGCCGATGCCGGCACCGACGCCGGAACGCATCGCTTCATCCATCGTGCGGCCGCCGCGAAGTTCCATGAAAATGGAGCCGGCGGCGGCCCCGAGGCATGCGCCGATGAGCGTGCCGATGATGGGGATCGGAATAAAGAACGTAAACGCCAACCCACCGACAATAGACCCGACGAGCGCACCGATTGCCCCTTTTCGCGAGCCGCCGAACTTTTTCGCACCGACCACGCCTGCCCCGAATTCGATCAATTCGCCGATGACGGCAAGCGCAGCGAGAAGCAGCAGCGTTTGTTTCGTGAACAGCGCCCCTTCGCCGGTGACGAACCATTCGGCGACGGCACAGGTCAGCAGAATCAGCCATGTGCCGGGCAAGCCGAGCACAAGCAGCCCGACCCAGAACAGGTTGACGACGAGCAGGAGGATGGCCCAGATCATGATCATGCGGAGATGATAGCAGGATGTTGAGCGGTTGCGGCGAGTAGACAAAGTTGTTGGTCGAATGAGAATGTCGAGCGTTCGTTACGCTGCCGGTCGAAAGCATCATTCGAACTGCGCGCGGGTTGCCGACTGCATTCTACGACTTTCTAGTTTGAGGTGATCCTCAACGCAGGACGGGATTTCGTAGGCGCGGGACGTCCATACCACCTTCATATCTTCATTTCTGCTAACCATCGTCTCGGCCCCCCGCTTGGCGCGGGGGGTTCGGATTCTCGCGAGGGTGTCGTTTCAGTGTTGATGCCGAGGCAGATCGTCGAGTCTCGGTAGTACGAGTGGAAGATGCCCCCGTGTCGTGGTTACCGCTTGTAAAAAGCCGTTGCGGGGCGGGGCGGCTTTTTCTATAGTGAGGCACCGCACCGCCTGCGGTTCCGCAGGCTCTTCTTGTGCTCCATGTTTAAACAATTTAGGTCAGAGGGCTTGCCATGTTGGTGTCATTGCGCATCGGTAGGGTTAGTGTCGTCTGTCTGATGTTCGTCCTCGTGTGTCCGGCACGCGTTGCCGAGGGTGGACAGATTGTTCTCTGGGAATGTGCCACCGATTCCGGGTGCGTCGCGACGCATGCGACGCCGCCCGGCTACATTCACGGGCTCGGTTTCATGATCGCCGGCGGCGCGGTCGGCGATTTCAACAACGACGGGTGGGAAGACCTGTACATCGTGTCCGGAGGCACCGCGCCTGACCGGCTGTACATCAATCAATCCGGTTCGTTTGTGAATCAATCCACGGCCTGGGGCATCACGAGTGCGCACATGGGTGCGGGCGTCGCCGTCGGCGACTACAACAATGACGGCTGGCTCGACATTTTTGTCGCGAGCTACGGGCCCACCGGCGGACCGATGTCGATCGGCCAGCACCGCCTGCTGCGCAACAACGCCGGTACGGGGTTCACCAACGTCGCGGTGGCGGCGGGCGTGAACTGGAGCGACACGACCATCAATGCATTCGGGGCGGCATTCGGCGATTACGACCTCGACGGCGATCTCGACCTGTATATCACGGGATGGCGAACCGGTGCTTCCAGCGCAGGCGGGAACCGGCTCTTCCGGAACAACGGCAACGGAACGTTCACCGATGTGACGCTTGCCGCAGGTCTCCACGAGTCGACCTTGCACGGGTTCGCCGTGCGATTTGTGGACATGAACGGCGATCGGTATCCCGAGATTCTCGTCGCGGGGGATTTTTATTCGTCGCGGTATTACGTGAACAACACGGATGGCACGTTCAGCAACCAGACGGCGGCGAGCGGCGCAGGACTGGACTGCAACGGCATGGGCACCACCATCGGCGACTTCGATAACGACGGCGATCAGGACTGGTACGTCACGAATATCTATCGCGGTGACACTATGCCCAGCGCGCCCTGCGGGAACCGTCTCTATCTCAATGCCGGCGGCAACCTTTTCGACGAGGTCGCGGAGGCGGCGGGCGTGATCGACGGGCGCTGGGGCTGGGGGACGGTCGCGGTCGACCTTGACCAGGACGGCCGGCTCGACATCGTGGCGGACAACGGCTACAGCGACAGCGATCTCGGGCCGATGCAATGGGAAGATCAGCCGAAGCGGGTCTATCAGAACAACGGCGACCTGACGTTTACCGATGTCGCACAAAGCGCGGGCTACACGCGCACCGGCCAGGGTCGCGGCGTGGTCAATTTCGATTTCGACAACGACGGAGATCAGGACATCGGCGTGTTTTCGTTCGCCGAGCCGTTCGAGTTGTATCGGAATGATTCTATCAACGCGGGCAACTGGCTGCGCGTGCGACTGAACACTTCGGCGGTCACGGGGCTGGCGCCGAACGGCTTTGGTACGCGGTTGTTGGCGCGGACGGGGGCATTCTGGCAGACGCGGTACGTGGACGGTGGAAGCAACTATCTCAGTCAGAGCGAGCTGAGTGCACATTTCGGGCTGGGCGGTGCGACATTTGTCGATGAACTACGGATCGAGTGGGCCGATGGTGACGTGCTGGTGGAAGAGAATGTCGCGGCGGGGCAGACATTGGTCGTGTCTGCGCTGCTGCGCGGCGACGCGAACTGCGACGGCGCAGTCAGCGTTGCGGACATCGGGCCGTTTGTGACGGCGCTGACGGACAGCACGGGCTACACCGCACTGTTTCCTGACTGTGATGTCCGTCACGCGGACGTGAACAGCGATCAGCGCGTCACGGTCAGCGACATCGGTGTTTTTGTGAGTCTGCTGGTGGGGAATTAGTCTTGGTTGGTCGGCGTCGCGGCGGACCTGAAGTTGCTTTCAAGATCAGTGGCGCGGGCCTCTATCCCGCAAAACGCAGACTGAAAGCCTGCGCCATCAATGCATTATTCATGCTCGTTTGCTCGAATTCGATCCTCCGCTTGATTGTGCGGACCAACAGAGTCGCCGGAAGAGGCGGCTCTTTTTCTTTTACATCGGCGTAGTGATTCGCGCGGGGGATTGGCTATCTTGCGGAGATGGGACCCCCGCTGATGAAACGCCTGGGCCGCGGCCGCTCTCGGTCTCGCGCAAACCTTCAGGATGCGCGCCCGATTCCG
>JBFWWY010000281.1:0-5255 GCA_050245935.1 Phycisphaerae bacterium
CCATCGTGCACGAGGCCGAATGGATACGTGGAACGGCTTCTTCCAAACGCCGACAACCTCGGCCCAAGGAAGAATCTCACAACAGCCCGAACCCAACACTGGACGGGACAGTTTTATCATGGATACCTGATTGTTTCGCGATTTTGCATTGATTCGGAATTTCTACACGCGCCTACTCGCCTACTTTGGTTGCCGCTTTTTCGAACGGCAGTTCTTTCGGGCGGCGCTGGTAACAATCGCACAACCAATCCTGCGGATACACGCCTTCGCGAACGTACTTGTGAAAACTCGAATGAGGCCAATCGTGGGGGCATTGGGCGTGACCGTGTTTGACCGGGTTGAAATGGATGTAATCGGTGTACGCGCCGAATTCGCGATCGTCGCGGATGACGTGATCCCAAAAGCGGCGTTGCCAGACGCCGCGTTCGCTACGCTTGGAGCGTGAATCAGTGCAGCCAGATTCGGCACCGCCGCTCTGAAGATACGCGAAGGTGAACCGGGCTTTGATCCGCGACCAGCGGGTGGAAAAATCGCGGTCGTTTGGCGGCAACGTCCAGATCATGTGCAGGTGATCCGGCAGAATGACGGCAGCATCTATGGTGAATGGACGCGTCTCGATTTCAATTGCGACAGCTTTGCGGAGAATCGCGATTGCGTTGTTCGTCAGGATCGGTTGGCGACGGTGCGTAACGACGGTGAAAAAAATCGTTGCGCCGGGGCATTCGAGGCGTCGGTATTCGGGCATTTCGGTATCGTAGCGAATGTAGCGCGTTGTCGCGTGATTGCGGCGAATGGTGCGTTAATGTCGCGATTGCGCGTAACGGCAATTCAAGATTTGTCGGCGCGACATGAACGCACCCTACTACTCATCACCGCACAATTTTACGATGGGTTCGACTGCGGCGAATTCGACGTTTTCAGCAACTTGAGGAATTCTCGCTTGCCGATTCCGCCGACGCGCCACTGCAGTGCGTTTCCGTGGGGGTCGGTGACGATTGTGAGAGGTGTGCTGCCGACGTTGTAGCGCTCCAACAAGGCAGCGTTTTCCGGGTTGTCGACGTCGATTGTCACGGGGATGAAATGCCCGTTTACCGCGACTGTCACCTGTTGGTCGGCCCACACCTGGCGTTTCATGATCTTGCAGGGGACACACCACTTCGCCGTGAAGAAGAGGATCATCGGCCGGCCCGCGTCGGCCGCTTGTTGCGCTGCTGCGGGGAAGGTGTCCGCCCACGCGATGCTGTTTGGCGGGACGTAGAAGCTGTACCATGCATACCAAAGTGACGCGACGAGGAATGCGAGCCAGAAGATTTGCCAGAAGCGGGATTTCTTCTTTGGAGCGGGTGCTGATTCGAATGCTTCGGACGATGCTGATTGGGCCGACAAGTCGTTTATCAGAGATCTCCCGTTGGAACGCCGCACATTGCCCGCGAAGCCGTTTGCAATATATATGGACAAGTTTCGCGGTCAACCGCCGCCGACCACGAGTCAGGGGGATGGTGCGTTCACGGCGCGGTTGTGCGTGGCTGTGAAATCAAAATTGTTTGGCGCGACATGAACACACCCTGCGCGATGACGGGCATGACATGAACGCACGCCAGGAGGAGAAACCCATGACAACCATTCGACCATTTCATCTGGCAGTGCCGGTGGACGATCTTGCGGCGGCGCGGCGATTTTACGGGGAGATTCTCGGGTGTCGCGAAGGGCGCAGCGCGGACACGTGGATCGATTTTGATTTGTTTGGGCACCAGTTTGTGGCGCATTTGAAGCCGAAGGAGTCTACCGGCGCGAACGCTGACAAGGATGATCGTGCCGCCGGCGAGATCACGAACAGCGTGCAGGGGCATGATGTGCCGGTGCCGCATTTTGGCGTGGTGCTGACGCTTGCGGATTGGCGCGAATTGCGGGCGCGACTGGAGGCACATGACGTGCCGTTTCCGGTGCCGCCGCACGTGCGCTGGCCCGGCCAGCCGGGGGAGCAGGCGACACTGTTCGTTCGCGATCCGGCGGGGAACGCGCTGGAGTTCAAGGGGATGGATGATTTGTCGCAGTTATTTGCGAAATAGTGCGCAGCGTGATTCGCGCCGTTGCGAAGTCGCGGGGAGCGCAGGGGTTGCATCGAAACGATCTTGGAGCGAAGCAATGGTGGGGATTTGCGCGGGAGCTGGTCCGTGTGAAGGCAACATGCGTGCGGATGGAAGTGGTTCCGTCGGACTCGGAGGTCTGGCGCTACGGTTTTGAAGCGTGGCGTGAGGCCATCACATACGGCCGGCACGGAGGCACGGCCGCTACGGGAGAATTCGGCCGGCACGGGGGCACGGCCGCTACTTAGAATTCGGCCGGCACGGAGGCGCGGCCGCTACGGGAGAATTCGGCCGGCACGGAGGCACGGCCGCTACGCAAGAATACAGGCGGCGCGGGGCGCGACTGCTACGGGCGGCGTGTGCGGCTGCGACACGCGAACACTGCGGGGAACGCGAGCAGCAACATTGACGATGGCTCCGGCACCAGTGCGACATCGAATTCAATGTACGAGTTCGAGAACTGTCCGCCGAGCGCGGGCGCGGCGTTGTCCGCATTGAAGATGCGCGTGAACCACAGCGCAAAATCCGGCACGGGGTTCTGTCCGCTGAAATCGAGGAATTCCTTGTTGAATACGCTCGTTTCAAAATCGGTTGTGAAAGTGCCGGTGCCGCTCCAGCCGAAGTCGCTGCCCGCAAAGGTTTCGACGGGAACGTTGACCGTCGGCGGTTGGATCTGCAGTGCAATTGTGGCGGCATCGGGCAGGTTGCCGAGCGCGTTTTCGGTATTGAATTCGAGGTGGAGACGTGTGCTGGTGATCAGGTGATCCTGCACAGCGTCGACCGGGGTAATGAAATCAGACGTGAACTCCAGGCCGAAGATCCCCAACGGCGCGGAGGTCAAATCAAATCGGAAAGTCTCCGTGCCGGCGAAGAGCGTGGCCGAAGCACACAATGACACCATCGTAGCGGCCGAAAGAGAACGAATTCGTGGACACATCGCGACAACTCCTTGTTTGGCTGCAAGGGTCGGTCGTCGTGCTGGCTCGCCCACTTTTCAACTGTAAACGAATGTGTCGTCGTGATTCAAGTAACTTTCGCGGCGCGCGAGACCTGACACAAAATTCAGCATCTCTCGCGACGGGGCGGCGGCGTGTTTTCTCCGGAAGAATGTCTGAAACAATCGTTTGCGCCACGATCCGAACCGCACGGGCTGCGGCATTGCAAAATGCAAGGAATCGGGGCTGATTTGCCGCGACCAAGAGCAGAATTTCCTAACCGAGTCTGACGCTGCGTGTCTCCTGCGGAATTCAAGCCTTTGTAATTTGTGACACGGCTTTTTCACGGGTACGATGCCGCCGGGGATTGGGAATTCAGCATCAAGATTTCAACTGCGCAAAGGAGTTCGCATGCGTTCGAGGGTTAGCAAGTTTGCCGGCGTCCTGATGGCTGCATCGTCCATGGCGTTCTTGATGGGTGGCTGCCCGCTCGACGGCGACAACATCGAAGACATTATCGAGGATATCGCCGACGCGTTGGACAACGAGATCGGCATTTTCCAGTCGCGCGATCCCCGGATCGTTACGCTGCCACAGCCGATTGTCGATCGTGGCGATACGGTCATCATCAACAACAATGTGACAATCATTGATAATCCGCGGCAGGATCTGGTCGTTGATGTGTTGCCGGATGTCGTCCTGATCGGTTTCGAGAATCTGACTGGTCTCGATGGATTTTACACGTATTTTGTGGACGGCATTGAGCAGTCGATTTTTGTGTTCGATGGTGAGACGCTGCTGCTTGAATATCCCTGCGTCGATACGATCGAATTGGCATTCGAAGAATATTATGACTTCGACGGCTTCTTCGTTGACGAATTCGTGATCAATGACGGCTTCTTTGAGAACCCGTTCGACTTCACCTGTGGGGAAGCGCTGATCTTCACGTTCGATCAGGATGGCGTTTTCAGCGAAGTGACGCCGATCGACCTCGTACAGTAATTTTGCATCGCGAGCGCGGGACGAATCGTTCCGCGCCGCGCATTCCGCCACAACCCTCCTATTCGGAGCATTCCTGATGATCCGTGGAAAACGAGTAACTGCCGGTTTGCTGGCCGGTATCGTGATTGCGTTGCCTGGGGCACTGAGTGCCGATGAACCGCCTTCCCCCGCGTCGCCGTCCTCAATGGAGCCGATCCGTGCGATCGATCAGCGATGCATGACGCAGATGAAGGCGATGAGCGACTTCCTCAAGGGTCTCAACGCGTTTGAGTTCACGACGGAAAGCGACTTCGACGTGGTGGATGTTGGTGATCAGAAGCTCCAGTTCACGCGGCGCATGACGGTTCAAGTGAAGCGACCGGATCATCTCCGCGCGACGTCAAGCGGTGCCGAGTGGAACAAGTCCTATTATTTCGATGGCAAGAACGTCTCATTGTTCGATGAGGATGCGAAGGTCTATTCCCGCGTCGAAGCACCCGCAAACATCGGACAGATGCTCGATCACATGAGCGATACCTACGGACTTTCCGTTCCCACGGGAGACTTTCTTTACGACGACGTATTCGAAACACTGACAGAATATGTGCAGCAGGCGCGTTACGTGGGCGAGACGATGCTTGATGGAAAGAAATGCCACCACCTTGCGTTCCGACAGGACAGCGTCGATTGGCAAATCTGGATCGCCGACGGAAAGGAGCCGCTGCCGTTGAAACTCGTCGTCACCTACAAGGACGAGCCCACGAGTCCTCAGTACGTCGCGCGCTTCGTCGAGTGGAAGACGAAAGCCAGTTTCGACGCCAAGCAATTCGAGTTCGTCAAGCGCGATGACATGGTCGAAGCACCGATGACGCCGATCCAATCAGCGGATGATGAATAATCTCGATGCTGAACTGTTGATAATGAAGGGGATCGATATGAATCCACGAAGAGTTCGCGAAATACGGATCTGCGCGATAGCGGGAGCGCTGATGATCGTCGGCACCGCGATGGCGCAAGAGCGAGAAGCGCCGCAACGCGACAATCAGGGAAGAATTATTCGTCGCGCGCCGCGCGGCAGCGTGCGCGAAACAGAAAAGCCGGCGGAAGCGCCGCGCGAGCGAGGTCGGATTACCCGCGACCGCGACAATGCACCGCCGCAACGCGACGTCGACGGCACGCCGAACCCGCCGACGCGCGAACGGCCTGCCGGAAGCGGAACGAGAACGTTGCGAGGCCGGAAAGACAATGCCCA
>JBFWWY010000282.1:0-5236 GCA_050245935.1 Phycisphaerae bacterium
GTCGGGATGATCCTCGCCGGACTATGGCTGGCGGTGCGTGCCGCGCGATTCGTGGATGCGAGTCGCAGGTTCGCAACGGTCCTGCTCGTTGCGGTGACGATCGCCACGGTTTTCGTTCTCGGCTTGATCAAGAATCCGCTGTTTGTACACGAGTCTGTCGGCGCTGCGAAGATTCTGAATCGTTTGCCGTATCTGTACGGTGTTCCCGCGATTCTGATGCTGCTCGTTGCGCGATGGCATCGCGAAAAGCTCGCCGCGAATCTGTCCACTTTCATTCATGTTGTCGTCCTGCTGCTGACGTTCGGTCTCGTCAGTCTGGAAGTTCGGCAGTGGTTTCAGGGGGAATTTCTCGACGGGCCGCGACCGGGCAATATGGAAATGTACAGCTATTCGGCGGCGTGGATTCTGCTCGGGGCAGCGCTGTTGGCTGCAGGAATCTGGACGCGCGGCATGGTGCTTCGCTGGGCGTCACTTGTCGTCATGCTTGTCACCGTTTTCAAGGTCTTTCTGCTCGATACGTCGCAACTGCGCGATTTATATCGGGTTCTCTCCCTTTTTGGTCTCGGGGTGTCCCTCATGGTGATCGCATTCGTCTACCAGAAATTCGTCTTTCAGCGAACCAAGACCCCGGAGTAGCGGAGCCCGTATTGCCGGGCCAACGGGCATGATTCTTCGAGAAACTGATCGAGAAAGCGTTCCGGCGGCTCGTGATCGCGGGCTTTGGAAATTTGCCGGGACGGCGAATTTTTTGCGGTACGAATAGCGGAATCACCACTGCGATTCCTTATGATGGACGAGCCGACGAGTTGCAGGACGCCGACGCGATTCTGCCTACATCTACCGCTGGGAAAGGAAAAGGATGACCGAAATTGCTCTCCGGGGGTTCGCCTCCTGCGTGTTGACAGTTCTCTCGTACGCGGCCGTTGCCGGCGTCGCCGATAACTCCCCCGTTTCGATCCCCGCCGACGCGGCATATACGGAATTATCTGATGTTCGCGTTTCATGGTGGCATGACGGTGCGGATGCGTTTTACGCGATCGCGCGCGAAGGCAAATCGCCGGTCGTCCGCAACGCGGACTACCGTCTGCTCCTCCGACGCGGCAGCTTCGATCCACTCGATGCGAGCATTGCAACGGAGGCCCTGCTGCAATCCGCGCCGGACGCCGGCTTGCAAATCGTGCAATTCCACACGCAGCCGCTTCCTGAATATCGCACGCAGCTTGAGCAGCTTGGCGTGACGCTTCATCATTACGTCGGAAATTATGGTTTTATCGCGTCAATGGGCGCGGACCAGAAGGCGGCAGTTGCTGCGCTGCCCTTTGTTCGCTGGAGCGGACCCTATCACGCGGAATACCGACTCGAAGATTTCATCACAGACAATCTGTTCAACAGCGACGCACTGCGCCCCGCCGCGCGCTACAACATACAGATCGCAGGACGCGGTCTGGACGCGAAAATGCCAATTGTTGACGCGATTCAGGCACTTGGCGGAACAATCGAGGCGTTGCCCGCGAGCAGCTTTCTCCTGGAAGCGACGTTGACGCCGGAGCAGTTACTCGAAATCGTCCACCGCGATGACGTGATCTTCATTGATCGCTGGCTGCCGCCGACGACCTACATGGATAACGTCCGTGAAGTCGGCGGCGCGAATTACGTGGAGACTGTCGCGGGCTACGACGGGACCGGCGTTCGCGGCGAAGCGATGGACAGCAACCTGATCGACACCCATCCTGACTTTCAGTTGCATCCCCCGATTTTTCACGGTTCACATAGCGGCAGCGCGAGTCACGGAACCTCGGTGTTTGGCATCGTCTTCGGTTCGGGTGCCAACAATGCCGCCGCCACGGGCGTGATCCCCGAGGCGCAAGGCATTTTCGCGGATTTCTCGTTCCTTCCTGACCGGTATGCTCATATTCAGTCGTTGAAACAGCCGCCGTACGAAGCCGTGTTTCAGACCAACAGTTGGGGAAGCTGCTGCACGACGCAATACGGGACGGCGGCCGCGTTCATGGACGAAATCCTGTTTGATCATGATTTCCTGTTGCTCCAGGCCCAGGCGAACAATGGGTCGCAGTCGTCCGATCAAAGCGCCTTCGCGAAGAACTGCGTGTCCGTCGGCGGCATCCGTCACTTCAATACGTTGAATCTCGCGGATGACGCCTGGAACAACGCCGGCAGCATCGGGCCGGCAAGTGACGGCCGGATCAAGCCCGATCTCGCTTTCTGGTACGACAGTATTCTCACCACCAGTTCCACCGGCGGTTACACCAGTGGCTTCGGCGGCACCAGTGCCGCGACGCCGATGACCGCGGGATTTTTCGGATTGTTTTATCAGATGTGGAATGATGGCATCTTCGGCAACGACGTGGACCCGCTCGGGACCGTGTTTGAAAACGCGCCGCACATGTCCACGGCAAAAGCCATGATGATTAATTCAGCCAATCCTTATCCGTTTGTGGGAGCCAGCGCCGATCTCACGCGTACGCATCAGGGCTGGGGACGCGCGGATGTCCGCAACCTGTATGACCTGCGAGAAACCTATTTCGTGATCGACGAATCCGAGATCCTTGAGAATCTGGACGTGGCCACCTATCCCCTCGAAGTATCTCCGGGAACGGCCTCATTTCGCGCCACGCTGGTATACGCGGATCCCCCCGGCGTACCCTCCTCCTCGCGGCATCGGGTCAATGATCTGACGCTGCACGTCGTGTCTCCCAGTGGTCTCGAATATTGGGGCAATAACGGTCTGACGACAGGGAATGAGTCGGTCAGCGGCGGTGCCGCCAACGTCATCGATACGGTCGAAAACGTGTGGCTCACGGACCCGGAGGCCGGTACATGGACCGTCGAAGTGCGTGCCGATGAAATCGTCCAGGACGGACATGTGGAAACACCCGGGCTCGATGTCGACTTTGCTCTCGTCGTCAGCGGCGTGACGGTACCGACCGACCTGCTCGGCGACATGAACTGCGACGGCGTCATTTCCATCGCCGACATTGGTCCCTTCGTGCTCGCTTTGACCGATCCAACGGGTTACGCATTGCAATTCCCGGACTGCGATGTGCTGCGCGGCGACCTGAACGCGGATGATCTGGTCACCGTCAGCGACATCGGCCTGTTTGTGGCGCTCGTCGGCGGATAGCGGCACGAACTACATTTACGCCGATAATAACGAATTCAAGCGGTTTTCAATGCCGAAAAGCCGTCACCACCGCGTGACGGCTTTGTTTTTTTCGTATCAGGTTCATCCTCGCCCGCCTCTGCAGGATAGACCGGAATTTTCTATCGGAACATTGACCGAAGATCAGGCTACGGAGGCGAGATGACACTTCAACAACGGCTCGCGACGCTGGTGTGCATCGGCGTTGCGACCACAATCTGCGGCGCATACGAACTTTCTCTTGACTGGCAGGCGAGCCGGGACTTTCTCCTGGACAGCGATGGGGGAGATCTCGTCATCGATGACGGGCTCGGCAATGTCATCACCATCGGTGCCACACATCTGTTCGCCGGCGGCGAAGACATCCTCATGATCAAATACGAACCGACCGGTGTGGAACAATGGGCGGTCGTGTACAACGGCGTCATTCCGGACAGTTATGATGTTCCCGTCGACGCAGTCAGTGACGGCAACGGCAACTTCTATCTCGTCGCACAAACGGCGTCGATCGATTCGCCAACGTTCACGTCCGAATGGGTCACGATGAAGGTCAACGCCGCCGGACTGATTGTGTGGGAGCGGCGTTTTCGCGGCACGGGCACGTTCGGTTCCGCGCTCCCGCGCGATATCGACCTCGGACCCAACGGCGAAATTGCGGTGACCGGCTGGGTACGCGGCGACGATTCCTTTACGGATTTTGGCATCGCCGTGTATGAGCCGGACGGCACGGAACGCTTCGCGACGCAATTTACGTCGCCGGGCGCGCGCGCGGACAGCGGCGATGCGGTCGCTTTCGCGCCGGACGGCAGCGTCGTGATCGGCGGTCAGTACAACACCGGTTCGCAACGGATTGTCGGCGTCCTGAAGTATGACGTAGCGGGAAATTTTCTCTGGTCTGAAACCTATGATGCGAGTGCACTCTTTGATCTGGAGGATCGCGTCTATTCGGTGAAGGTGGCGGCGGATGGCAGCATCTACGTCGGGGCGGACGGCATCAACAGCGGCAATGAAGGCCGCGACTTTGTCCTTCTGAAATATGACCCCGCTGGGGTACTCGTGTGGGATCGGCGTGTCACGGCAGGCGGCAGCAACATCGCCCCGACCGTATTGCTCGGCCCCGATGAGACGATTTATATGAGCGGGCCATCGGATGGCGCGTATCGTCTGGTCGCGTTTGATTCCGGCGGACTGCAGCAATGGACGGAAACGTATCCGGGTGCCGTGTTCTCTGATTCCACCCGGGATCATGCGGTGATCGATCAGCAGGGCAACGTCGCGATTCTGCTCTACACCGTACCCACGCCGGGCATCACCGCATTTACGATTGTGCGATACGCCTCAGACAGCACGTTGGTCGATGAGACGACGCTGGACCCGCACGGCGTCTCGCGCTTTCCGACTGGGCTAGCAACGGTTGGCGTCGATCGACTCGCCGCGACGGGCCGCTGGTCGCCGAACGGGCATCGAGATGTCCTCACGGTTCAGCTTGCGCTCCCGGAATCTCATCTCCTCGGGGATTTGAATTGCGATGGCCTTGTCAGTGTTGGCGACATCGGGCCGTTCGTGCTCGCCTTGACCGATTCCGCCGGGTATGTCGCGCAGTTCCCCGATTGCAATCTCAACAACGGCGATATCAATGAAGACGCGATTGTCAGCGTCGGCGACATCGGCGCGTTCGTCGCGCTGTTGACGGGCGGGTAGCCCGATGTGCGACATGCCATCGGGAACGATCAATAGAAATTTTCGCGCATCCGCGCAGGACAGCGAGCCAAAAATCCGAAGGAGTATTTCCGTGCGTTCACTTCACACACGACACAGAACGAAATGTTGGGCCATCAGCTTCATTGCCGCGGCGTTTGCCGCATTACCAGTATTCGCGCAAGCCTCATTTGGCGAGGGTTTCAATGGAAAAACGGTCGCCGATCTGGAGGCCGAAGGTTGGATGTTTCGAAATCAGAGCACGCCGCTCGGACCGCTCGGCTGGCGACCCGATGATCTGACCGATCCGTATGAAGGGACGGACTATCTCGTCACCGACGGCTACTGCTTGAGCGGCTCTGGCGCGGGACGAACGGG
>JBFWWY010000283.1:0-5217 GCA_050245935.1 Phycisphaerae bacterium
TCTCAGGGGAAAAATTCGAAATGGGCGCGGCTGGATTCGAACCAGCGTAGGCATTGCCAACGGGTTTACAGCCCGTTCCCTTTAGCCACTCGGGCACACGCCCAAACGTCGCCACACGGCGGACGCTGGAGTGAAATATCATACTGTCGGATGAAGGGCATGCAAGTAAACTCGGAGGGACGCTCGCCGGCGATAGTGGGCCGGATTGAATCGCGCGTGAGGCGGGTGGGTTCGGCCCTATGACCACACCACGCTTTTGCCCCACGGGGCATCGCGACGCGTGGCAACCCTTTTGCGCTCGTTAAAAAAAAACGCCGCGACATCGTCGCGGCGTGCTTTCAAACACATTAATCGCAGGAACCGGTGCTCTGCTAACGACGCATTAATCCAGTGCGTCTTCCACGTCGTCCGCTACCTCTTCGACAACATTGTCGTCGTCGGCATCGCAACTGATGCTGCATCCGCCGGTAGTGAATCCGAGACCGGCCATCAATCCCGCCAACATCATCATTCGTTTCCAATATTCGCGCGTCATGTCATTTCCTTTCAAAAATCTGCCCGATTAGCCCCCCACAATTTGTTCAATGCTTACGTCTATATGGGTGGCCGACCGCTGCCGGCAGATCGCACGCCGTGCATGATGATGGAGACGATAAACAGCACGAGGAAGATGAAGAACAGAATCTTCGCGATCGAAGCGGCTCCTGCTGCAATTCCGCCGAAGCCCAGAACCGCCGCAATCAATGCGATCACAAAAAACGTCACTGCCCAAGTTAGCATGGTCGCTCTCCTTTGATAACCTTTCGACGGCACTGCTTAACGGTTCACGACGCGCCGTCGATCCATAAGTAATTTACGCAGGGTGGCTTACAACGTGATGAAAAGCGGCAAACGTTTGCGACAGCTATATTCGGTTGATTGCAGGCGGAGTTTTGCGATCATGTCTGACGCGACTCGGTTGCTCGCCGCACAGCGGTAGGACCGTTTTGAATCCCGATACGCGATTTCGCGGGGCGAGACAGGCATTCTACTCCCTTGCTGACCCAAGCCCGAACAGCGATCAAAAGCGTCGTCGCGCTTGTTCGCGAACTCAGCCTTTGTACACTTGTCCGATTGCCGGGTGGCTGTCGCCCGGCCTTGGCACGGTTGTGGAAGGATTATTCATGGAACGCACACTCATCATATTCAAGCCGGACGCAATGAACCGGATGCTGGTCGGCAAAATTCTGCAACGTTTTGAAGAGAAAGGGTTGCGAATCGCAGGCATGAAACTGCAGAAATCGCCGATGTCGCAGGTGGAAAAGCACTACGAAGTGCATAAGGATCGTCCTTTTTACGGCGACCTCGTGAATTTCATGACGAGCGCACCGGTGATCATCGCGGTTCTGGAAGGGCCGAACGCGATCAGCATCGTGCGCAATCTTCTTGGGGCGACCAACGGCGCGGAAGCCGCACCGGGGACCATTCGCGGGGATTACGGGATGGACAAACAGTTCAATCTCGTACATGCCAGTGACGGCGGTGAGACCGCGAAAGCAGAGATCAATTTGTTCTTCAAAACAGATGAACTTGTGGACTACACGCGTGCGCCGGATCAGTGGATCGTCAGCAAGTAGTCATCGGCTTTTCCAACTCACAGGGCGGGGAACGTGGCACAGAATACCAACGAACAATCGACCGCCGCACCGCCGGATGGCACCGGTCTGATTCGCCACGATCCCTGGCTTGGAGATTACGCCGACAAACTGCGGCGGCGCTATGCGCGGTATCGCGACAAACTCGCCGAAATCGAACGCAGCCAGGGCAATCTGTTCGACTTTGCGCTGGGGCATCGCTACTACGGTTTGAATCGCGGCCGTCATAACGGTGATGCGGGCCTCTGGTATCGCGAGTGGGCACCCGGCGCGCAGTCGCTCGCGCTTATCGGCGACTTCAATCATTGGAATCGCGACGCGACGCCGCTGACGCGAAATGAGTTCGGCGTGTGGGAAGTCTTCCTGCCGGACGGCGAATATCGCGAGCGCCTCAAGCACGAGAGTCGCATCAAAGTCCATGTCGTTGCGGAGAACGGCGCGCTGGATCGTCTACCGGCGTATCTGCGCCGTGCAATTTATGAGCCGGAGGCGGGCGCGTTTACCGGTCAATACTGGAACCCGCAGCAACCGTACACATGGCGTCACGCCGTGCCGGAGTCAAACGGAAGTCTGCGCATTTACGAAGCGCACGTCGGCATCGCGCTCGAGGCGCATCGTGTCGGCAGTTATCGCGAATTCGCTGATTTTGTGCTGCCGCGCATCGAAAAAGCGCGCTACAACGCGATTCAGTTGATGGCGGTGCAGGAGCACCCGTACTACGCATCGTTCGGCTATCAGGTGAGCAATTTTTTCGCGCCGTCGTCGCGTTTCGGCACGCCGGAAGATCTGAAATATCTCATTGACGAAGCGCATGGCCGCGGCATTCGCGTCCTCCTTGATATCGTGCACAGCCACGCGGTGAAGAATATTTACGAAGGGCTCAATCGCTTCGACGGTACGGAGTATCAGTATTTTCACGGGGGCGCGCGCGGCCTGCACCCCGCGTGGGATTCGCTATGTTTCGATTACGGCAAGTGGGAAGTGCTGCGATTCCTGCTGAGCAACTGCCGTTACTGGCTCGAAGAGTTTCACTTCGACGGTTTTCGCTTCGACGGCGTCACGAGCATGATGTACACGCATCATGGCATGGGTCCGGCGTTCGATCATTACGATAAGTATTTAGCCGAGGGACTGGACGAAGACGCGATCACCTATCTGCAGCTTGCAAACAAGCTGGTGCATGATTTTCGCCCCGACGTTACAACGATCGCTGAGGACGTTTCCGGCATGATCGGCATCGCCGCGCCGCTCGACGACGGCGGGATCGGCTTTGACTATCGGCTTGCGATGGGGCTCCCCGATTTCTGGATCGAGCAGATCAGCAAGAAGCGCGATGAAGATTGGCGGATGGAGCAATTCTGGGGCGCGATGACGAATCGGCGTGCGGGAGAAAAGCACGTCGCGTACGTCGAAAGCCACGATCAGGCGCTCGTCGGCGACAAGACGCTGGCGTTCTGGCTGATGGACAGCGACATGTATACGCACATGGCGAAAGGGAAAGCGAATCTGCGTGTGGCGCGGGGGATGGCGCTGCACAAGATGATCCGGTTGCTGACGTTTGCCGCCGGCGGCGACGCATATCTGACGTTCATGGGCAACGAATTCGGTCATCCGGAGTGGATCGATTTCCCGCGGCAGGGAAATCAGTGGTCGTTTCACTACGCACGCCGACAGTGGTCGCTCGTCGACAATTCGCTGCTGCGCTATCGCGATCTCGGCGAATTCGATCGCGCGATGTTGAAGCTCGACGACGCGTACCGGCTGTTCCGCGAGCCGTCCGTCAATCTGCTGATGATTCATGAAGATTTCAAGCTGCTGGTGTTCGAGCGCGCCGGCATCGTGTTTGCGTTTAATTTTCACGCGACAGATTCACGTGCGGACCTGGAACTGCGTGTGCCCGCGCCGCGCGACTATCGCGTCGTCCTGAACACGGACGATCTCTGGTTCGGCGGTCACGCGATCGTCGAGGCGGGTCAGGTATATCCCGCCGCGAAAGATGAACGCGGGAACTTCACGCACTCAGTACGCAGCTATCTTCCAGCGCGCACGGCGCAAGTGCTCGCGCCACAATAAGTATCGCGTCGCTTCTTGCTGGGGTGAGATGCTTTGACGAGAGAAAAGCCCCCTCTACTGCATCGTGAGCCGGCGCACTTGACGGGCGTGCGCCTTTCATGCCCCGCTTCGATCCTCCCATCCTTCACTCCTCCAATCCTCCATACCCGACGCCCCCCTTTCTTGTCCCGCCTTCGCGCGGCAGATACCATGGAACCATGCCAAACGAAATCATCACCGAAACCATCGGACAAATCGGCGTGTGCCGCCTCAATCGGCCTGACAAACTCAACGCCCTCAACATCCCGCTGATGATCCAGCTCGTCGAAGCGCTCGAAGCGTTTGACGTCGACGAGAACATCCGCTGCATGCTCATCACCGGCAACGAGCGGGCGTTCGCCGCCGGCGCGGACATCGGCGAGATGGCGGAAGCGTCGATGGTGGAGATGTACACCCGCAATCAGTTCGCACGGTGGGAACGCATCAAACGCGTGCAAAAGCCGATCGTGGCGGCGGTCAGCGGCTATGTCCTCGGCGGCGGCTGCGAACTTATGATGAACTGCGACATCATCGTCGCCGCCGAAGGCACGCAGTTTGGTCAGCCGGAGATCAACATCGGTGTCATCCCCGGCGCCGGCGGCACGCAACGCATGACCCGCGCGATCGGCAAAGCCCGTGCGATGGATCTGATCCTCACCGGCCGCTTCATCGACGCCGCCGCTGCGCTCCAGATGGGCCTCATTAGCCGCGTCGTCCCACAGGAGCACTTCCTCGACGCCGCGATCAAACTCTGCCAGGAACTCTGCACCAAACCCCCGCTCGCACTGCGACTCGGCAAAGAAGCGATCCTGAAAAACTTCGAAATGCCGCTCAACGAAGGCCTCGAATACGAACGCAAACTGTTCTACATGCTCTTCGGCACGGAGGATCAGAAGGAAGGAATGCGGGCGTTTGTGGAGAAACGGAAGGCGGCGTTTGAGGGGAGGTAGGGGAGAGGGTTGAGCGGCGAGGGTTGAGTGAGGACTTGAGGATTCGTGGGGTCAAGGAGTCAAGGGGCCAAGGATTCGAGGATTCGTGCGATAGGCTGTTAGGCGCGGGCGATCGCACCCAAAGGTTGGGCATCGCCCGACAAGCGCGCCCGCTCGCTCGCGATCGAAAAAGGTGGTCTGCAGCAGGTAGCCGCTTCCCCGATCAAATCAATCGTTTTGCATAGCAGGATGTGGAGTTGGCACGACCCTATGTATGATGCTTGCGGCGAATTGATTAATTCGAGATAGGATTTGATGACCGTTGTCTGCCGAAATTGTCAGTACGACCTCTCCGGGCATGTGCGTAAAACATGCCCGGTTGGGTGGCACGGACAAGTTGTACTCGACTTGTCCGTGAATCTTGGGCCGACATGAGCGACAACACGGACAACGGCGTACCGTTGACCGTGCCACCGATCCGCTTGACGGAGGCTCGCTTATAGACGCCACCCATCAACGCCGCATGGCGACCCGAAGTTCGTCGCTTCCTTGAGCGCAGATGT
>JBFWWY010000284.1:0-5208 GCA_050245935.1 Phycisphaerae bacterium
ACCACCGGTCACACCACGACCACCGGCAAGCGCATCATCGGCGGCGTGAATTCCACGCTGCTGTCCACGCTCAACGGGGGTAGCGGCCTCAGCGGATCGACGCTGACGGTTTCCGCCAACGGCCAATCAGTAAACGTTGACATCACCGGCCTGGAAACGCTCGAAGAAGTCATCACCGCCGCCCGCGAGCAGACCGCTGCCGCCGGCATCAACGCACAATTCGCCTTCGATGCCAACGGCACGCGCCTCATCGCAACCAGTGGTGACGCCGCCGCCCCGCTCACAATCTCCGGCGACGCCGCCGAATCTCTGGGCCTCGCAGGCGAAGGCCTCAAGATCCGCGGCGAAAACCTGCAACGTCGCTACATCAACGAAAACACGAAACTGGAGACGCTCAACAACGGTGCCGGCGTCTCTCTCGGCCGCATCCACATCACCAACGCAAACGGCGTCTCCGCGTCGCTCAACCTGCAGTCCGAAGCGCCGAAGAATCTGCAGGATGTGATCAATTCCATCAACGAGCTCAACATCGGCGTTCGCGCCGAAATCAACCAAAACGGCGACGGCCTTCAAATTGTCGACGAATCCGGCGGCGCGGGCGTGTTGAAGATCACCGACGAATCCGGCACCACCGCCCGCGATCTCAACATCCTCGGCGACGCCGAGAACGGTGCGATCGACGGCTCATTCGAATTCAACATCGAGCTCGGCAACAGCGGGTCGCTGGATGATCTTGCGACCGCAATCAGCGGGACGTCACTCGCGACGGCGCGCGTCATCAACGACGGTTCCGGCGTCGCACCTTACCGCCTCAGCATTTCATCCACCGCCAGCGGAACCGCCGGCGCACTGCTAATTGATTCCGCCGACGGCACGTTCAACGTTGAGACGCTGTCCCGCGCCCAGGACGCCCGCGTGATCATCGGCTCCGACGCCGAAACCGGCATCGCGATCACCAGCTCTTCCAACACGATCGAAAACATCGTCGGCGGCCTGACAATCGATCTGCAATCCGTCTCCGACGACCCCGTCACCGTGCAGGTGTCGCAGGACGTTGCGGACGCAGTCGAAACATTCAAGGCGGTCGTGAAAGACTACAACGCTGCGTTGGAGCGAATCGGTCAGCTATCGGACTTTGACTCGGAAACGGAGGCGCGCGGCGTCCTGCTCGGCGAGTCCGTTCCCCGCACTGTGGAGCGCCGGCTCTACAGCGTATTCTCCCGACAGATTCCCGGTGCGACCGGCAACATCAAACGATTGCGCGATATCGGCATTCGCTTTGAAGCGGGCGCAAAACTGTCGTTCGACGAAGAGAAGTTCCGCACGGCCTACGGAGAAAATCCCGATGAAGTCGTGAGATTCTTCACCGACGCGGAAACCGGTGCTTCAAAGTACCTGTCTGAAGAACTCAAGAAGATTTCCGAAGCCGACGGCCTCATTGACCGAAGAAATGAATCGCTGGAGTCGCGCAAAACGCTGCTCGAGCGGCGCGTCGAACAGCTCGACGGCCGGCTCGAACGCAAACGCGAGCGACTGCTGCGGCAGTTTCAAGCGATGGAGAATGCATTGTCACAGCTACAGGGACAGCAGTCATCCCTTTCCAGTTTTTCGCCGCTGAGCGCGGGTTAACGCTGATGAATCGTTCGCATGACGGAATCTGATGGAATGCAGGGATCAAGATGAGCGCGAATGTCTCCCAAAGCTATCTGCGAAACACGATTCTGACCGCGAGCGCGGAGCAGTTGCACCTGATGTTGCTCGACGGTGCCATCCGTTTTGCCGCGCAGGCGCAGGAAGCCCTGAAAGCGAAGAACTATGAAGGCATGTTCAACGCGCTGGATCGCGCCCAGCGCGTACTGCTTGAGCTGAGCAGCGGCCTGAACCGGGAGAACAACCCTTCGTTGGTGGATCAATTTCGCGCGCTGTACCAATTCGTGTATCGACGTCTCGTCGATGCCAATATGAACCGCGATCCCGCCGCGATTGCCGACGGACTTCAAATCCTTCGACACCAGCGCGAGACCTGGCAGATTCTGATGGACAAAGTCCGCGAAGAACTTGCGAAGTCACCCGCCCATCGCACCCCAGCATCCCCCCAACAGTCCGTATGCGCCGGGAATGGTCTGAGCGGCTTCGTCGCCGAGGGCTGATGCCCGTCCCCAACACCTCGGGCTCAATAGGCCGGCCTCAACATTATCCACCATATTTCCCCCGCCTATCGACATTCCCGCAAAATTCGGCTACTCTTCCCGCCCAATTATTCCTCGCAAAGCCATCTGGTGGACACAAGCGTATGGCCGAAGACATTAATATTGCTCTTTTTGGGCAAAAGTTCATGGCTCGCGCCCATTGCAACGCGTATCTGAAAGTCAGCCGATTCTTTAACCTGACGCTGAATCCGGTACTCCATACCATCTCCGACCGCGACCTGATTGCCCTCGCCCCCTTCGCCGACCGGTGGGGATGGAAGAATTACAACACCAACTGGAAGGAAGTCGCCAAGGACCCGGCAATCGGTCTGGTGGATATTTCCACGCCGACCTATTCGCATGCGGAACAGGCCCTTGTCGCGATCGCGGCCGGCAAACATGTGATTTGTGAATCGCCGATCGCCGCGTCGATCAAGGAAGCGCGGCAAATGAAGAACGCCGCGACAAAGTCCAGAAAAGTCAAAACTTTTGTCTGGTACAATTATCGACGTTGCCCTGCGGTGGCGCTCGCACACTTTCTGATCACCGGCGGGAAGCTCGGAAAAGTCATCCATACCCGTGCCCAGTTCCTCCAGAATTGGGCCCAGCCCGATGAACCGCTTTCCTGGCGATTTCAGAAAAAGTATTCCGGGTATGGCGCGCACGCCGAACTCAACGCCCAGATCATCGACATCATGCGTTTCGTCACCGGCGGCGAAATTGCCGAAGTCAGCGGCGCTGTGGCCGAAACCTTTGTCCCGGAACGCGTTGTCGCGCCCGCGAAGGATGCGCGGACCGGCGCACGCCGCAAAGCAAAGGGCAAGGTGGATGTCGATGATGCGCTCGCGTTCGTTGCTCGCTACGAGAACGGCGCCCTCGGCGTGTTCGAGTCCTCGCGCCTGGCAAACGGCAATCAAAATCAGCTTTCCTTTGAAATCAACACCGAATTCGGCGCGATTCGCTTTTCGCTCGAAGACATGAATTATCTGTGGGTGTACGACAATCGCATGGCCGACGAAACACGCGGCTGGACGCGCATTCTTGCAACCCATGCCGGCGTCCATCCCTATGCGGGTGCCTGGTGGCCGGATGGACACATCATCGGCTTTGAGCATACCTACATCAATATGCTTGCCGACGTTCTGGCCGTTCTCGGTGGAGACAAACCGATCCTCCCGGTGGTGGATTTTGCCGATGCCTACGAAACCCAGCGCGTGCTCGAAGCTGCTGCACTCGCGGCCCGTAATCGCGCCGCGGTGAAGCTCGCGGAAATTCGTTAGGTGCGCGGATGCTCAACGTTTGCTCCGCATGCAACCCGGGCAACACTTCCCGTATCGTTTGCAGAACACGCCGACACGGCACCCATGTACCGTTCAGCACCATCGCTTAAGTTAGCCTACGCTACAAATCTCGTTCACGATTCGATCTCGAGAACTCGATATTCGTCAACACCACACTTCCATGTATTTCAATAGGCTGATGACTCCGACGTACTGAAAAAGCTGTGGGCAATGCGGAATTTTTCCCTCACTCATCGTGCCGCTCATGAAGCCTCGAAGCAAAAAATCGGCGCGCTGCGCGTTGACGCAACCGTCAAATTGTCCATAGGATCATTTTTTGGTAGTGATGTAAAGTGGTAGTAACATCCGGAATTTTGGCAATCAGCTGGAGAAAAAAATGCCAAGAGGAAGAAAGAAAGGGAGCGGAGCCGCGGGTGCCGGTTCGGCAATTGCCGGGCTTCAATCCGCGAAGAGCGCGCTCGTCGCGCAACAGGACCAGATCGAAAAGCAAATTCGCAGTATCGATGAGATCATGTCGTCGCTGGGCACGGCTGCAACCGCGACTGCGATGTCGCGAACGTCGCACGCGTCCGCAAACGGACATCGTGCTACCGGCAAGAAGCCGAAGGGCAATTCGGGACATCGGGTCGGGTCCTTGAAAGACATGATTCACCAGACGCTGCTCCATGCCGGCAGACCCATGGCCGTCAAGGACATTGCCGAGCAGGTCGTCGCTTCGGGATACAAGTCAAAAAATAAAACGCTCGCGAAGAGCGTTGGAATTGCGCTGCTGGACATGAAATCAGTGAAAAAAGTCGCGCGCGGGACTTACGCCGCGAAGTAAACGCCTGTCTGGCGCAAGACGCCGGCATGATTTGGAGAAGCGGACGTGAACCCCACGTCCGCTTTTTGCATTGTCCGCGATCGTAGACGGTGTCACATCGCAACGCGTCGGCGCGCATCTACGCGCGCTCCCGTCCGCGTCAACGCTCGTTAACCGATCCTCACTCGGGCAATCAGCGGCTGTTTCACCTGCGGGCCCGCGCGATGCCGGCCTGCGCGAAACGTCGCACCTTCCGCAACGTCAAGCTGGGCGTTCATGTCGGTGATCTTCGCGCCTTCAAACTCGAAGGCGCCATTCTGCACCATCCGCCGCGCGTCGGACTTCGTCGGCTCGCAACCGTGCGCATACCACGCCAATTTCCATGCGGCGATCTTGCCGTTCTCGATTTCCGCCGCCGGGATCGCGATGTCGACCGCTTCCGCCGTCTTTTTCTTCCCGAAGTGATCGTGCCAGTATGTCGCCGCGTCGTTCATTGCTGCCGCGCCGTGGAAACGCGCGCCGACCTGCTTGGCCAACTGCTCTTTTGCCTTCATCGGGTGTTCCGCAATCGCCGCCTGCCACTCCTCCTCAGGCGTATCCGTCAACAGGGTGAACCACTCGCCGATCAGTTCGTCGGGAATGCTCATCGTCTTGCCGAATACATCAGTCGGTGCATCAGCGACGCCGATATAATTGCCCAGACTCTTTGACATTTTCTTCACGCCGTCAGTGCCCCGCAGAATCGGCATAATCATGACAATTTGGGGCGGCTGCTCGACGCTGGTCTGCAAATCGCGGCCGACCAGATTGTTGTAGGTCTGGTCCGTCGCTCCCAGTTCCACGTCCGAATGTATGTTGACGCTGTCCCAGCCCTGTACCAGCGGATACAACAGCTCGTGCAACCCGATCGGCGTCT
>JBFWWY010000285.1:0-5194 GCA_050245935.1 Phycisphaerae bacterium
GATTCTTGAAGCGGACGTTTGCAAACGTCCCGCGCGTCATCACGCGATCGTTGCCGCGGCGCGAGCCGTAGCTGTTGAAGTCGCGCGGCTGCACGCCGCGCTCCTGCAGATACTTGCCGGCTGGCGAATCCGGCTTGATGCTGCCAGCGGGGCTGATGTGGTCGGTTGTCACACTGTCACCCGCCATCACCAGGCACCGCGCATTCCGGATCGGCGAGATCGGCTGCGGCTTTGGCGCGAGATCGACAAAGAACGGCGGCTCCTGAATATACGTGCTGTCTTCTTTCCAGTCGTAGACGTCTCCGCCGCTGATTTCAATCGCTTTCCACTGCGTGTCGCCTTCAAAGACGTTCGCGTAGCGTTTCTTGAACATCGCCGGCGTCACGAACTTGCTCACCGCGTCGTCGATTTCGCGCTGGCTCGGCCAGATGTCCTTCAAGAATACATCTTTGCCGTCTTTGCCCTTGCCGAGCGGCTCGTTGAGCATATCGATGTCGGTCGTACCCGCAATCGCGTACGCGACAACCAGCGGCGGTGACGCGAGATAGTTCGCCTTGATCGCCGGATGAATCCGCGCTTCAAAGTTGCGATTACCACTGAGCACGGAAGCGACCACGAGATCGCCTTCGCGGACGGCGTTTTCGATTTCGGTCGGCAGCGGGCCGCTGTTGCCGATGCAGGTCGTGCAGCCGTAACCGACTGTCTGGAAGCCGAGCTTGTCGAGATCGTCGTCGAGTCCCGCGCCTTCGAGATAATCGGTGACGACGCGCGAACCGGGTGCGAGGCTCGTTTTCACCCACGGTTTGACGCTCAGACCTTTCGCGAGCGCGTTTCGCGCAACCAACCCGGATGCAAGCATCACCGAAGGATTGCTCGTGTTGGTGCAACTTGTGATTGCGGCAATCACCACCGCGCCGTGTTTCAGTTTGAAATCCGCACCGTTGTACGTCACCGGAATGCCGTCGAGACCGGGGTCGGCGGTCACCACCGCCGTCGCTTCGCCGGACTCCAGCATCGCGCTCTGTCCGCCTTCCGCCATGAACGTGCTGACGGTCGACGTTGCATCAGGCGAATTCTTGCCGAATGTATTGCTGAGATCCTGTCGCCACTGTGACTTCATCGCCGACAATTCGATGCGATCCTGCGGACGTTTCGGCCCCGCGAGGCTAGGCTCGACTGTGCTCAGGTCGAGCTCAAGCGTATCGGTGTATTCGGGATCGGCAGACGAATCGGTGCGGAAGAGCCCCTGCTCTTTGTAATAACGCTCGACGAGGTCGATGTCGGTTTCGTCGCGCCCGGTAAGGCGCATATATTCAAGCGTGCGATCGTCGACCGGGAAAAAGCCGATGGTCGCGCCGTATTCGGGTGCCATGTTGCTGATTGTCGCGCGATCCGCGACCCGCATGTGCGAAAGACCTTCGCCGTAGAACTCGACGAATTTTTCGACAACGCCGTGTTTGCGGAGCATTTCCGTGACGCGGAGCACGAGGTCCGTCGCGGTCGCACCTTCGCGAAGCGCGCCTGTCAGCCGGAAACCGACAACTTCCGGAATGAGCATGTAGATTGGCTGGCCTAGCATCGCGGCCTCGGCTTCGATGCCGCCGACGCCCCACCCCACCACGCCGAGACCGTTGATCATCGTTGTGTGGCTGTCCGTGCCGACGAGCGTATCGGGAACGGCGACATCGACGCCGTCGATGTTACGGCGGAAGACGACCTTCGCGAGATATTCAAGATTCACCTGGTGAACGATGCCGGTCGCCGGCGGCACGACCGAGAAATTGTCGAACGCCTGCTGCCCCCACCGGAGGAACTCGTAGCGCTCACGGTTGCGGTGAAACTCGAGCGCCGCGTTGAGCGCCAGAGCGTCGGATTTCGCGAAATGATCGACCTGCACGGAGTGATCGATGACGAGGTCCGCAGGGATAATCGGGTTGATCTTATTCGGGTCGCCGCCCATGCGTTTCATCGCGGAGCGCATCGCCGCAAAGTCGACTAGTGCCGGGACCCCGGTGAAATCCTGCAACACCACACGGGCCGGCTTGAAGGGGATTTCCCCTGCGGGAATCGCATTCGGCGACCAGTTGCAGAGCTTTTTGACGTGCTCGGCTTCGACCGCAAAGCCATCGACGTTGCGCAGGACCGATTCGAGCAGAATGCGGATCGAGTACGGCAGCTTGCTGAGCGTGGTCGTGCCGGCTTTCTCCAGTGCGGCCAACGAATAAATGCTGATTTCACCGGACTTCGTCGCAATTTTCTTAATGGCTGAAAAGGGGTTACTCGTCACCACTTGATTCCTTTTTGGGGTCGGTCGAAGTTTGTTTTCGGACTCCGGCGAGCAGAACGCCGTCGCTTTGCAATCCTGTACGCTGCGATTTTCCGAGACGTCCGATTATTTTATCTCTTTTTCACGGCGTTCGCGAACGAACGAACCGCGCACGGAATCGACGAGCGGCTCAATTCGAACAACGTTCCTCGGCATCTGCCGCAATTCTCTAAATCTTCATATTTTCATCTCACCTTATCGGCTCGCTTTTACGAAAATACGGGTGCCGCAGCAGAATAAGGAGAAGTGCCGTGCTGGGGAGTATTTGCGACTCCGTATCTATTCGCATGAGCGATCATCAGGTTTCAGAACTGCTGGAAAAGCTGGATCGTCAACCCGAATTTGCATGTCCGAAACTGGCGCGCGGCGAAAAGCGCTTTCCCTATCGGAACCGCACGGTGCTCATCGAAATTGGCGAAGCCGAAAACATGTTCCGCTGCAGCGCACCGACCCGTAACATCAGCGGTCACGGAATCGGCGTGCTGCTGGGTCGCTACCTGTACAGCAATACAAAATGCCGCGTGCGACTGGTAAGTGACTTCAATTTTACGCAGACGATCCCGGGGCACGTTGTTCGCTGTCGCTACCTGAGCGGAACAGTCGGAATCCATGAGGTCGGAATCAAATTTGACCAACCGATCGACGTGGGACTTTACTTTTCCGGGGCTGTTTCGTCTTCGGTATTGGTGATCGAAAGCGAAAACGCCTACCGACCGCTACTGGAACCTTTGCTGGAGCGACTCCACGCCCACGCCCGTTTTGAAGCAGACCTCGAATCGGCAGGAAAAGCTCTGGAATCCGAGAAATTTCAAGTGGTTATCTTCGGTGCGGACGAGGCGCCGGCTTCGTTTGTTCGCACACTACGGGAATCCGGGTATCTCAGAGCAATTGCCGGCTTGGGCGCAATGACGCAGGAAGAACTGACGCAGGAATTCGCGAAACTCGGTTGTGCGGATATTGAGCCGATTCCAGTGACAACGGACGGGTTACTCAAATTGGCAGCGATGCTCCAGCCGGAACCCGTCGTCAGCATCGCCAGCCATGATCCCCGGATTGCGCAACTGATTCAGGCGTTCGTCGAGGTATTTCCCCGACGTTGCAAGACGATCGAAAATGCCTTCGCGGAAATCGATGCCGACACCCTTCGCCAAGAACTTGAGTTCATCGCATTCTCCGCCAATTCGACCAGCCTCCACGCACTTCGCGTACAAGCGGAGAGTGCCCTTGAGCGACTCAATGCCGATGTCCCGGTTCGCGAACTTCGCAAGGACATCGCGCGGACGATCGAGCTCTGCGAGGCCGTTCGCGCTGTGGCCGCCAAGACCGAGACCGAGTAACGCTCCACAATTCGCGACGGCCCTGTGCGGGCGAAATCCCGCGCTTCCGCGATTGAACTTCGCACCAGATTCTGCGAGAATCGCGAAGCAGGAGTTGAAAAATGACCGAATCCGGCAATCCGTTGAACATTCTCATCGCCGATGACAACCCGCAGATTCTCGAATTGCTCGAAGCCTATCTGGAAGAGCTGCCGGTGCGTATTACCCTTGCCGCCGACGGCGATGCGACGCTGGACGCGGTGCGGGCCGAAAAGCCGGACCTGATTCTGCTGGACGTGATGATGCCGCGCCGCAGCGGCTTCGAGGTTTGCCAGGTTTTGAAAGCCGACGAAGAACTCAGTGATATTCCCATCATCATGGTGACGGCGCTGAACGAGATCGGTGATGCAGAACGCGCCCGCGAGGCCGGCGCGGAGCTGTTCATTTCCAAGCCGGTCAACAAACTCGATTTGCTCACGCAGGTGAAAACGTTCCTGAAACTCGACGCATCAACCACCTGAGGTCGTCGTTTTTTCCTGCGGCACGTCCGACTCCACCCATTTCCAGCGGTTTGCCGAAACACCCACGTTTGCGAGGGCATGTTGAACCCGCGCGCGGTCCGCATGCAGCGCGCTCGATGCCACCCGCAACGCAATGACCGTCTCCGGTTGCAGTCGGCCGGCAATCAGCAGCAGCGCGGCGAAGTCGCCGAACTTCGTGAGTTCATCATTCACGAACAGCAAGCCGTTTTCATCCATGCGAAAGGCGTAACCGCGCGGTTGGGCACTGCGAAAAATCAGCGTGACCTTTGCATCGTCCGGCGGAATGGCAACTTCGTTCGCGAAGGCCCACAGGCCCGCATCGCTGCTGTCGTAGCGTCGCAGCGGCGAGAAGAAATTGTCGGAAAAATCGACCAGCGCGATTGCGGCCCCGGTTCGATCACAGAGAAGGTTCCCATCCTCAGTGCGCTTGGAACCACTGTAGACCCAGGGCCGCGGCAACGCCGGCCGCAAGGTCTCGGCATTCGTGAGCCAGGTGTAGAGCGGCGCGGGTTCGCCGGCGCTCCCAGTCCGTACGTCGATATCGATCAACGGACCCGTGGGATCAGAAAACTGCTGCTGGTTTTCATCCCATTGCGACGGTCTGCCCGGTTCGATCCCGATCAGCCCGAGCGCGAGAAAGATATGCTCACCCGTTGCGTCGATCCGCAGAATGCTCTCGTGTTCCTTTCCGCCGAAGCAGGCGGCGAATTCGAGCGGTCCCTTGCGCAGCACGACGTGCGCTTCGACGTGCACAGCTTTATTCTGCCAGTCGATTGCGACGCCGGGTTGGAAGGGTTTGGTCGTGGGGTCCACGAGGGTAGCTGGATCTTTTTCTGGTGGTTCGCCACCGGCAAACGCGATTGGAGCATTGGAAATCGCGAGCAGGGTGAATGTCTGCAAAAAAGCCGCAGTCTTTCGCAAATGTGATTTGCACAACCGTCGAACACGGCGCTCAAAACGGCTCGCCAGGAGCCTCGCCCTCCCATGTTGCGATCCTCCGTCGCGCACCC
>JBFWWY010000286.1:0-5174 GCA_050245935.1 Phycisphaerae bacterium
CTTGAAGCGGAAAGGTCCCGCCAATCAGACCGTGACCATCACCACCAATGACCCTGAGAATAAGATTGTTCGCGTTTCCGTTCACGGCGAAGTGAAGGAACTCGTCAAGATCGAGCCGCAGGACGGCATTTTCTTCGGACAGCTCTATGAGAATTCGAAGGAAACAAAGTCGATCACGTTGCGACCGCAGTTCGACGAACCGATGACGCTGCGTCTCAAAGAAGGCGCGACATATGGTCCGTACGCGGTGGAACTGAAGGAAGTGAAGTCCGGAGAAGAGTATTCGCTCGTCGCCACGACTGTGCCGCCGCTCGAAGTCGGCTCCGAAAGCGCCCGTCAGGAAATCCTGATTGACACTGGATTGCCGAGTATGGGTGAGATCAAGGTTCAGGTCCACTCGGTCGTGATTGCGCCGGTTCAGGTGCGGCCGATCAGCCTGTATGTGCCTCAGAATCTCAGCACGAAGCTGACGCGAAAGATCCGCGTGACATACGTTCCGGATCAGCCCATCAAAATCACGGAGGTGAGCAGCGACCTTGATTCGATCAAGGTCGAGGTCGGCCCCGAGCGCGACATGCCCGCCGGCTCGCGCGTTGGCTATCACGAAGTTGTCGTCACAATTGACTCGACGGAAGGTCTGCCGGAAAAAGGCGCAATCGTCACGATCAAGACCGATTCGAACGACCCCCGTTATCAGAAATTTGATATCCCGGTCAAGATCGTCAATCGCAGCAACGCGGCAACGCCGCAAGTGCCGCAAGTACCGCAAGGAAGCGGCAAAATGGAGCCGATCAGCGAGGACGACCCGGCGTCACGCCGAACACGCGATTAAGCGCATGTCGCCCCTGACGGGGGGATCGCTGAATAACGTGCGTGCGAACTTGTCACCGCAACAACGGGACACGCACACAGGAAATCGGGAAGAGCGAAGGGCGGCATGTCCGCCCTTTTTTGGTGCCTTCCGAAAGAGAAACTATTTCAGGAATCGCCGCCCCAGTCGAGATACGCCATGTTGATTTTCAGAATGCTTGCAATCGTTGTGCTCGCCGCCGTCGCGGGTTTGCTCAATGCGGCGCGGGCCAAAATGCCGCTGGTACCGGATTACAACCGCATCCGCGCCGTTGAAAAAATCGCGCGCGACGGCTCCCGCATTGCCACTCCGGAAGACACATCGTTACCAAACAACAGCGATACAAGTCCTGATACTCCGGAAAATGCCGAAACGAATGGCATGACAGAAGACGCACAAAACGCAGAGGATGATGAGGAATCGGAGAATCCCGTCGACCGCGCCGCAGTGGAGCAATTGAAAGCCCATTACGAAGCCGGAGGTCTTGTCGTAGACGCGCGACCCGCCGCCGAATTCGAAAAGGGACATTTGGATGCACCGATGGTGATCAATGTTCCCTCGGACGACTATCAGAACCATCTGGATTTTCTCTATAACTTTCAGGCCTCCCCGATCGTTCTTTATTGCACATCAAAGAAATGTGATATGGCTGAAGATCTAAAGTACAGCCTGGAACAACTCGGCTTCATGGATTTACATGTTTTCAAACCCGGCTGGGAAGACGGCATTTTGAAGTTCAAACTACCGACTGCGACCGGCCCATCCAGGTTGCGCGAGTAACCAGCACGGCGTCGCGCCGCGACCTCTCACGTGGAATACTGAGGCGCATTCACGTAGCAACATGTCCGTCACCAGCCGCAGTGAGCGGACTTCAGGAACATCGAATGTCGGAATATGCGAGTATGAACGTGCACCCATCCCAACAATTAGCGCCGAAAGCCCCGCGCCCTGCGCCGTTTCCAGTCCGGGCACTCGCGCTCTACCTCCCGCGCATCCTCGTGGCAGCCATGTTTCTTTTTACCGGAACCGAAAAGCTGAAGACACCGGCGGAGTTCGCGAAAGAAATTCGCGCTTATGAGATGGTGCCCGTAGACGTCGCACATTGGATGGCAATGATGCTCCCCCCACTGGAAGTTCTCACGGCATTGTTGCTGCTACTCGGGCCGCTGCGCAAGGAAGCGCGGTTGATTCTGCTGGGCATGCTCGTGGTATTCACCGTGGCCAAGTCCATTGTTCTTGCGAAGGGCCTCGACATCCACTGCGGCTGCGTTCCTTCCGACAGCCCGCTCAAATTCCTGTTCAGCGGGATCACCGGAATTCTGACAAACTGCGTCATGATCGCGCTGCTGGTCATGGAAGGTCTCCTCAGCCGGCGGCTCTCTCCGGGACGGCGAAGTTATGAGACGAATTGAGTGGCCGACATTTCGCGACAATTGAGCCCGATAAATCATTTGTACGAAATCGTGAAAAAATTGTTCCCCGCCAGCGCATCTCTGTAAATATCGGAAATTAAAAGATTTACGACAGATTCTCCGCCCTTTCAGGCCGAATTTACCCCGCAGAATTTGCCTTGCGGGTTTTGCGCTGCCTATACTTTCTGTGACAAGGCTCCCCTGAAATGCCGAACCCGGTGGACACGACTGGCCCAACCACGCCAGCCCCAAATTCGGCATGAAACGCACGATTAATTGGACGGATTCGAGCGACTGCCCGTTGGCATTTTGCGCCATCGGTTCGGGCAGGGGATGAAGGTCGTCGGCGACATAGGGAGATGTCAACGACGAATGAAGGGGCGAGGGACGGCGGCAATGACGGTAGAACCAGTAGCTGCTTCAGTGCAGCTCAAATTTGAACCTCAGGTCCGTATGCCAACTCCGTTGGCGCTGGACGGGTTCCAATCATCAGAAATCAAACTCATCAAGCGTCGGGTCGAGAATCCGATTGATTGTGTTTATCACCCGCGATTCGACGATCGCACAGTGGAAGAGCAGTTGCTCGGCCCGATTCCCGGCGGCGGCCTCCGGCCGCGCGACGCCCGGGCATCCAGCGATGACAGCGGCGTCGACCTCCTCGCGATTCCCAAAACACAGGCGCTGACCTCCGATCAGGAGCAGCATTTGTTCCTGCGGCTGAATCTTGCCCGCTATCGCATCGTTGAGTTACTCAAAGCATTTGCAACCAAACGACTGTCGGCCTCTGCCGCGAATGAACTCCTGAAATGGGAGAAAATTTCGCTCAAGACCCGCAGTGATATCGTCCGCGCGAATGTGCCGCTGGTTCTGGCGATGGCGAAGCGCACCCGCATCTCAGGCGTGGATCTCTCGGACCTCATCAGCGAAGGCAATTTAGCGCTGTTGCGAGCAGTCGACAAATTTGATTGTGATCGCGGCTTCAAATTCAGCACGTACGCGTGCCGCGCGATCCTCAAGAGCTTTTCCCGCGTCGCGACGCGCACGTCGCGTTATCGCGGCTATTTCCCGACTGATTTTGACCCGACAATGGAAAAGAGCGACTTTCTCGAACGCCAGCGCGACGCCGTCGAACGCGACAGCGTCGAAGAGTTGAAGTCGATTCTCGGCGGAAATCAGGCCCGACTCAGCGACGTCGAGGAAAAAGTCATTCGCGCAAGATTTGCACTCGAACAGACAGTCTCCGATGACGCTGCTCGAGGTCGTACGCTCGAACAGGTCGGCGAAATGATCGGCGTAACCAAGGAGCGCGTGCGTCAGATCCAGAATAAAGCACTGAAAAAATTGAAAAGTGCGATGGAAACCAAGGCATTCGCGCCCCACTAATTCTCCTCCTCCTCTTTAGTGGTAACACGTAGAAAACGCCGACCTGTTGTGGTCGGCGTTTTCGTTTTTCTGCGCAATTGTTGATCTTTGCGCAATCTCAAAAAAGCTTTTGACCCTCTAAATTACCGTGCCTACGATGAATTGGAGCGGAGAGACGAAGTCTTTCTAAGAGACCTCCATGTCATTCGGACCTGCCCTGCTTGCCGACCTCGCAATCGGTCGCGCGGAGCGTGGCCGCACGAATTGTTAATATTAGTGATCGATTGTTCGGGGACTGTGAGTGAAGCACAGCGTCGCAGCCGATTTTGCAAAGTCGGTGTCTGACACCGCCGCTATCGGAGATCGGACGGCACTGGTCCGCGTCTGCGCCGGCTGGTCCGCGGATCGGCTGGTGCCGATGCTGAAGTCCAGCTCGTCGGAGATCGTTCGCGCTGCGGTCATCGGCCTGAGCGTCAACGGCGACATGAGCCAATCTCCGCAACTTGCCGCCCTGCTCACACGCGTTACAAATCGCGCCCTCGTCGAACTCCTGGAAGACGCACTCTGGTCTATCTGGATGCGGGCCGGCTCGAAAAACGCAAACAAAATGCTCGCAGCGGCGATCCACCACGTGCAGCACGACGCACTCTCGGAAGCCGATCTCATTCTCCGCGAGCTCGTGATCCTCGAGCCGTCTTTCGCCGAACCACACCACCAGCGCGGCATCGTCCAGACGCTGCTCGATCAATATGAGGACGCAACCGAGGAATTTGATACCGCTTTACGCTGGAATCCTTACCATTTCAGCGCCGCCGCAAATCTCGGTCACGTGCTCGTGGAGCGTGAAGACTTCAGCCGAGCACTCGTAGCCTATAAACGCGCGCTGCAGATCAATCCACACCTCGACGCGGTCGGCGAAGCGCTCGTGAGCCTCAAGACTGTCTTGCAACGGGCGTCCTGATCCACGACGATCTCCCTTCGTGAGCAAAACGCGAATCCTTCTCTTCGGCGGCACCTTCGACCCCATTCATCATGGGCATCTGATCGCCTGCCAATCGGTCGGAGAAGAGATCGGTGCCACGCGGATCATTCTCATCCCGTGCGCAGTCTCGCCATTCAAAACCAGCGCCCAGCGGACGCCGCCGGAACATCGCCTCCAAATGTGCAGACTCGCAGCCGAACTCGACTCGCGATTCGAAGTCAGCGACGTCGAACTCACGCGCGGCGGAACCAGCTACACGATCGACACCGTAAATTGGTTCCGCACGCACGTCGGCGCAGATTCCGAACTGTATTGGCTGATCGGTGCGGATAGCCTTCCTCAGCTTCCCAAGTGGCGCGAGTCACAGGCGCTCCTCAGGCAATGTCAGGTTGTCGTCGCCGCGCGGCCTCCCCTGCCCACGATCGCTTGGTCGGATTTTACAGCGGCATTCGGCACGGAAGTGACCGGGCGATTGCGTGCTCACGAGTTCTCAACACCGCTGATCGACATATCCGCGACCGAACTCCGCGCCCGCGCCGCGACCGGGCGCAGCCTCCAAAACCGTGTC